>JAUVTM010000155.1 GCA_030601545.1 Syntrophobacterales bacterium | reverse complement strand
CTCTGAGGTTCCTTCACCGATTTCCAGGAGCTTCTGGTCGCGGTAAAACCGCTCCACATCATATTCTTTCATGAGCCCGTAACCACCATGTAATTGCACCGCCTGATTGGCGCATCGTCTCATCATCTCAGAGCAGTAAAGTTTGGCCATTGCCGCCTCTTTGGTGACGGGCTTACCACTGTCTTTGAGCCAACAGGCTTTGTAGAGTAAAAGCCGGGCCAATTCAACCTCGGTTACCATATCGGCCAGCTTGAATGCATTGACCTGAAACTGGGAGATTGGCCGGTTGAACTGCACTCGCTCCTTGGCATACTGTAAAGCGCGATCATAACAACCCTGGGCCCCACCCAGACCCATTGCGGCTATGGAAAGCCGGCCGCCGTCCAAGGTTTTGAGCATCTGGTGAAAGCCCTCGCCTTGTTTGCCCAAAAGGTTCTCCTTGGGAACCCGACAGTCCTCGAAGTAAAGCTCGCTGGTGTTTGAAGCCCGCCAAACCATTTTACCCTTCATCTCCCGAGCCTCGTAGCCGGGAACACCGTTCTCCACCAAAATGCAGCTCAGCTCCTTCTTGCCATCCTCCCGCACTCCGGTTTTGGCCAAAATGGTGACACCAAGGGTAATGTCTGTGGAAGCATTGGTGATGAATATCTTACTGCCATTGATAAGCCACTCATCCCCGTCTAGAACGGCCGTGGTCTGGGTATTGCCTGCATCTGAACCTGCGTTGGGCTCAGTGAGGCCAAAGCCCCACAGCGCCTGGCCGCTGCAAAGCTGAGGGAGATACTTTCGCTTTTGCTCCTCGCTGCCAAATTCAATGATGGGACTAATTCCCAAAGAATTTGCCGCCGCCACCGTTGCCGCCTGTGAACCATCTGTTCGCGCAAGTTCCTCAACCGCGATGATGTAGCCCAAGTAATCGAGTCCCTGGCCGCCGTAATCTTCCGGAACTACCATGCCAAAGAGACCCAAACTGCCCATGGCCAGGGTCAGTTCAACGGAAAACTCTTCCCGTTCATCCAGACCCCGGGCAAGAGGTTGGATCTCTTTCAGAGCAAAATTGCGCACCGAGCTCCTCAGGATTTCATGTTCAGTTGACAGACTGAAGTCCATGGCATCTCCTCAGGGCAGCTAGCCGAGAGCAGTAGACGCTGAGCAGGAAACAATAGTGCTCAAAACCAGTTTTCACTCGCTACTCCCTTCTAGCCGCCTACCTAATGGTATGACTTGTAGCCCGGATAATTCATGAATTGGTGTTGCGAGACTGTGAAGATGGGCGTTCCACCGGGCAACCGCAGGGGCTTGAATCCGAGGCGTACCTGAACGGTACGTCGCAGGGTTCGAGGCCCGAGGACGCACGGAAGGACGTTCATATCCACAGTCGGAGTAGCCAATTCATGAATTATCCGGGCTAGACTCAAAGATAATTAAGAACGTTCACTGTACACATTTACGAGTTTTTCCTTGCAAAGTACCATACACCGGCTATCATATAATCACCATTGAAGTGATCAAGAAATCCTCTGTCGGATTTCGGATTTCTGGGAGAGCAACCATGAGTAGACAAAATGACAATGAAAGGGTTCAACAGAAATCCACCCACCCCGATTCTCTTTACATCCAGGACCCGCACGAGAGAGATTTCCTGGAAGGGATCAGCCTGAGCTCTGACCTTGACGTGGAGCCTGAAGAACCAAGCGCCGTTGGTGAAAGGATCAGAAAGCTACGGGAACTCAAGGGGCTCTCCCTCGACGATGTATCCCAAAGAACAGGCATCTCGGAAGAAATGCTTGAGAGTATCGAAGCCGACGCCGTTGCTCCCCCCCTGGGCACCCTGACCAAGCTGGCTCGTGCTCTGGAAATGAAAATGGGTTACCTGCTCACCGGAGGCGAGTCCCGACCGTTCGTGATCACACGCAAGAACGAAAGACAGCCGGTGAGCAGACACGCTGCCGAGCAGCAAAGTAAATACGGCTATTCCTATCTATCCCTGTCCCCTGGCATGCGAAACCGCAATATGGAACCATTCCTGGTGACCCTCTCCCCCACTGCAGAAGAGATGCCCGGTTCGGTTCATGAAGGTGAGGAGTTTATTTTTGTGCTGGAAGGCGAAATGGAAGTTATCATTGGCGAGCATAGGGAAGTCCTCTATCCGGGCGATAGCATCTATTACCACTCCTTCATTCCCCACCTGGTCAAGTGTCACCAGGATAAACCAACCCGAATTCTTGCCGTGCTTTTTGCGGAAACGAAGTAATTGCAAAGCGCCAAGCGCATAGCGCATAGCGCATAGCGTGAAAACAACTATATTAGAATTGGAACTTTCCATTCTCTGAACTTTTCACGAGACTTTTATTCGCTGCTCTCTGCCCGCTGCCTCCTGCCTCCTGCCCTCTGCCAGCTGCTTGCTGCTAGCTGCCAGCTAATTCGGTTAGTCAAGGATGCCCGTAGGTTCTTTCGGAATCCTTCCCGTGTGCACCGCCTCTGACCGCAGTTGCCTGCCAAGTATCTTCTCCATTGTCCGGCCAATCTCTACTACCTGATCCACATCCAACCCGGTATCGATGCCCATCTCATCCATCATCACCACCATGTCCTCCATGGAGACCAAGCCGGTGATTTTAGGATCCTGGTAGTAATATGCGCCTGTCCCCGCCACAGGTACACCATCGACGAAATTGGCAGGCTGGCCGCCGGTACCTCCAAGGGTTCCCTCGAAATGAGCAATACCGGTCTGCAAGGCGGCCAACACGTTGGCGAGACCCCAGCCTCTGGTGGCATGAAAATGGGCTACGTGGAGTTTGGGATCCGGGAGAGCATCCAGCACCATACTGAAATAATCGTAGACTTTGTTAGGTGGTGCGGAGCCATCGTGGTCGGCGTGCTCAATATCATCAGCGCCAATGTCTAGCCATCGGCGAGTGAATTCAAGAGCTTTCTTGGTGTCAGTGGGACCTTCTATGGGACAGCCCCAAATCGTGCTGACCGTGCCGCATACTTTTAGGCCGTTGTCGTGGGCGAGCTGGATGTATTTCTCAGCCATCTTCCAATAATCTTTTAGCGACAGACCAGAATTCACCCTGTGATGTGACTCGCTGGTGGAAACCATGAAAAGTATTCGATCCGGGCCGAAACCTTTTTGCCGTGAAGCAATAGCCCGCTCCACTGCTCTTTCCCGAATGGTGATGGCGGTGGTTTCAACATCTTCAATGTGGTCGGCCACCAGCTTACTCGTATAGAGAGATTCCATGAGTTTGTCAGCGTCAGCAAACTGCGGCATTCCCCTGGGGTTGCCGAAGTTTGTCACTTCTATCCGTTTGAATCCAGCCAGGATCAATTGCTCCGCTAGCCACAGTTTGGCTCTGGTGGGAATGAAACTCTCCTCGTGCTGTAACCCATCGCGTACAGTGATATCGCCAAGTACTACCTTCCTGGGATATTTGAGGCCCATACACTATCCTTCCCATTTTCATCAAACATTAAAGAAAAAAATCAAACACAAATCTCTTACCAAAGATAGCGCAAGTCTCTAAACTGAAACCTCTTTGCTTTTCTTTGTGCTCTTCGTGTTCTTCGTGGTTTACCCTCTATTAGTATGTCAAAACCGAAAATTACCGAAAGTACTCCCAGGAATGGGCTTCAGGAGGCTCACCTCCAGAGCAAGAGCCAGGGCTTGGCGAATTTCTCTCAAAAAAAGTACGCGGTCATTAAAAAGTCTCGCTCCGCAATAAAAGGGGTGAGCTTCGAGTTCGTATTTTTTTAGCAGTTCGTCTCGAAAAGAAGCGGCCGCTTCTTCTGTCATCTCTTGGCCTTTCAATTTCAGCTTTCTCTGCTCAAGGCTCAGCAGCACTTCAGCAGCAGAACGCCCTGACATCACTGATGTTCTGGCCCGCATGGTGGAGAAAAGAAAATGGGGCCGATAGGCCCGGCCGCACATGCCATAGTTCGCCGCCCCATTATCCGGGCCAATTACCAACTGGAATCGTGGTACCTGAGCATTGGAAACCGCCCGCACCATGTCTGCACCGTATTTGCCTATGCCTCTGTGCTCTGCCTCGGAGCCCACCATATAGCCGGGTGAATTCTGCACAAACAGAAGCGGCATCTTTTCCATGCTGCAGCGAATTATGAATTCTGTGGCCTTGCGCGCTGCCTCCACGAAAATTATGCCGGAATTGTTGGCGGCCACCACCCCCACGGGAATCCCTTTGATTCTGATTTTCCCTGTGACAATCTTGTCGCCCCGCCCAGGAGCATAGTCCCGCTTGTATTCCAGCAGCCCCACCCCGTCCGCAAAGCATTCAATAATACTGCGAACGTCGATAGCCTGGTGGATGCCGGCGGGCATCAACTCATATATCTTCTCTTCTTTCACAGCCGGAGGAATCTCCTCCCATCGCTGGCAATGAAGACTTTGAGAGGTCTCTTGCGAAAGAATCTCCCTAACTTTTTGAATTCCTTCCAATTGATCTTTGCAAATATGATCGGCCCCACCGGATATTTGGGTATGCACCTCAGCACCCCCCAGGGCTTCAGCATCAACCTCTTCTCCAATTGCAGCTTTTACCAGTGGCGGTCCACCAAGGAATGAATAGGCAAGGGTTTCTATCATTGCCGCTTCATCGGCCATGAAAACAATATAGGCACCACCAGCAGTGTTGCCTCCAGTACTCAAGGTGATCTGCTTCAGCCCCATTGCCGACATGCGGGCCATGTTGTAGAACATGGAGCCAAATTGTCCGTCGTCAGGAAAAACATCAGCTTGCATGGGCAGAAAAGCTCCACCGGAGTCTGCAATGTAGACGCAATTGAGTCCACCCTGTTCAGCGATGGCCTGAGCCCGCATGTGCTTTTTCAGGGTGATGGGAAAGTAGGTCCCGGCCTTGACCCTGCTGTCGTTGGCAAAAATCATACTCCAGTTGCCATGAATTTTGCCCAGTCCAGTAACCAAACCAGCGCAGGGGACGTCCCTTACACCACCGGGATAGTCCATGCCGAAACCGGCAATTATGCCAAGTTCAAAGAATTCGCTATCTGGATCAATAAGTGCTTGGATCAGTTCTCTGACTGGTTTTTTACCCTGCTTGGCCAACCGGGCATTGGCTTGCTCTCCTCCTGGATTGATGGCCTGCTGGACGCGCTGCGCCAGATGCTCTTCTTCCTTCAGCCAATGATCTCTGTTCGTTTTTTCCTGAGTGCTGTGATCTTCGGCCATAGAATCATGTCCGTTTGTCA
>JAUVTM010000106.1 GCA_030601545.1 Syntrophobacterales bacterium | reverse complement strand
TGATCGATGCTCAAACTGCCCTCATAGTCCAAACACGCAGCCGTAATCCGGGCCCGATGGATTTTGGCTTTCAGGAAAGTACGCTGCATGGCCTGATCTCCTCCGTGTCTATGAAATTTTGCTTTCCATTCCAGTGAACGTGGACACGGTAACCAGACATGCAAAAAGCCTCCAAGACGACTGTCCAGAAGGCTTAATTCCTTTCCGGATCTGGCTGCGATGTCGACCCGCGCTTGCGTCGGCCTGATCGACTGGCTCACCACCGTCTCAGTCCACAAGATGGATCCAAGCGGATTATGTTGTCATTGTAACCCGTGATAGTTACCACGACTCTTTTTCCAGGTCAACCACTTTTGCACCTGCCTCACTGAGCTTGGGGCCCCATTTTGCTTACCTTTTCGGTTTACCCAGGGCACGTGCCAGCCGCAAAAAGTCCTCAAGACCAAGACTCTCTGGCCTCTTACGGGATTCAATGGCCGCTTCCTCCAATGCCGTGCCAACAGACTCAGGGGTTAGATCAGGGAGGTTACTGGCCAGCAGGCTATTTTTGATGGTCTTGCGCCGATGAGAGAAGGCCGCCTTCACCACTTGGAGAAGCCAGGGAGGTTCTACCCTCGGTGTCAGAGGGCAACTCCGAAACTTCAGACGTATCACCTGAGAGTCCACCTTGGGCTGAGGGTGAAACTGCGTTGGTTTAACACGCATAAACTGTTTGCGCTCACTATGATAGGCGACCATTATCGAGAGGATGGAGTTATCCTTGCTGCCTGGTCCAGCTAGAACCCTTGCCGCCACTTCATCCTGTAGCATCAGTACCGCTATCTGGATGCAGTCCGCTCCTTCCATGAGTTTGAACAAAACGGGGCTGCTGATATTGTAGGGCAGATTGCCAATGATCTTCAATTTTCTATTGAACCGGTCATGCAGACCAGCGAGATCAAGTTTCAATATGTCCATGCACTCTACACGTACGATTTCTTCACCGGTTTTCGCCCTAAATTGCCTGTGTAAAAATGCCGCCAGCTCTGAATCAATTTCAACTGCAATCACGCGGGCGCCACTCTTGCTCAACGGCAAAGTCAGAGCTCCCAGTCCCGCCCCGATTTCCACCACCACGTCTCCCGGCTCGGGATCAATTGCGGCCGCGATTTTTCCAGCGGTTGCCTGATGAATGAGAAAGTGCTGGCCAAGGCTTTTGGTCGGTCTTTTGCCGAGTATCTTCAGCGCCTGCTGAGGAGAGATCATGCTCCCCGCTCCCAAGCCCACCACTGGGCTCTGAGGTCAACCTATTGACCCGTGTCACCTGTATCAGGTGCAGTTAAACTGGGTTTCCCCTGAAAACGACGGGAACTAGTGAACTTGTATGTCAAGAAATAGGCCGCCACCGCCGGCAAGATTCCCAAGAGTACACCACCATGCAACATTGCCACTGTTACACGACCACTGAGCCTCACCATTGAAAGCACTGAGTAGTCCGGAGGCAGGGCCAACTCGGGCAACCTCAGCACAAATCTTCCCAATTGATAACTGCCGTAGTAAAAAATAGGAATAGTCAATGGATTGGCCACCCAAACCCCCAGCGCCGCCGCGAGTTTGCTACCCCGCAGGGCCACGGCCAGAGCTATGGCCAGCACGGTGTGTAAGGGAATGGTTGGTGTGATGCCAACGAACACCCCTATGGCGATCCCCAGGGATAGCTCGTGCGGTTTGCCACGCAGCTCCCTGAGCTGCCGTATAAACTCCTGCCACCAATAGCGGGGGCTCAGCATTTCCTTTGTCGGTCTTAGTATTGACATAAGAGAAACAGCTGGTGTGATGTATTTTCCCAACCTACCAACTCAGCAACATCCTTGTCTCGATGACCTTAAGGCCTCAATCATCAATCTCTCAATCGACAATCGACAATCGTCAATCCCTTAATCCCTCAATCCCAAATCCACAATCCACCTGCTGCCTGCTGCCCGCTGCCCGCTGTCTTCTGCCCTCTAATCTCCGTCTCGCCGCGTCCTCGTCTCACCCCGTCACTCTTTTTGTTTTTTTAAATCCGAAATCCGCAATCCCAAATTCGCAATCTCTCTGCTGCCTCCTGCCAACTGTGCTTTACAGCTCCAGCATCCTTTCTACTGCTGCCAAGGCCCGCTGCCGAACCTCTTCCGGAATTTCAATATTGGGCTCCATCTCCTGCATGGACCAGAGCACCTTTTCCAGGGTGATGCACTTCATGTTGGGGCACACCCCGCGTTCCGTTACAGGCACGTATTTCACCGCGGGATTTTCTTGCCGCAGTCGATGCAGAATACCGGTCTCCGTACCCACAATCAGAGTACTACCCTGGTAGGATTGTGCATAACGAATTATGCCACCAGTGCTGAGAGCCTCATCCGCCGCATCGATTACATCAGGCCGGCACTCGGGGTGAACCAGCACCTTGGCCCCCGGGTATCGTGCCCTCTGTCTGTTCACATCATCGACCCCGATCTTCATGTGAGTCGGGCAATATCCAGGCCAGAGATGCATTTCTCTACCGGTCTTACGCATGGCGTAATGCCCCAGGTACTGGTCCGGGACGAAAAGAATGGGCCGGTCCCTGTCCATGGCCTCTACTACTTGCACCGCATTGGCAGAAGTGCAGCAGATGTCGGAGCCTGCCTTTACCGCAGCACTGGAGTTAACATAGCAGACCACTTGGACCCCGGGATACTTGGCCTTCTCTTGCTCCAATTGGTCTGCAGTAATCATATCAGCCATAGGACAGCCGGCCTCCTCATCAGGTAGCAGCACAGTCTTCTGCGGCGACAGGATCTTGGCGGTCTCCGCCATAAAATGGACGCCGCAAAAGACGATCACCTCGGCGTCGGTTCCGGCCGCCTTGCGACTCAACTCAAGGGAATCTCCAGTATAATCAGCAATATCCTGAACTTCGGCACGTTGATAATTATGGGCAAGAATAATTGCGTTGAGTTCCTCTTTTAGCTTTGCGATCTGTTCCAGCAAACTCTTGCTCATTCCTACTCCCTGCAATCATAAACTCAAATTCGATGCGATTCTAATAGCAAAAGAGTCAAATAGTCAAATCGTTCATTGAGCATTTCGCCTTCCGATGATTGCCATCATTAGCGTTATTCTTTGCTGTGCAATGAGAAATGAGAAGGGGCAAAAAAAGTCCCCATCGGCCCAACCACACCAAAGCCGATGGGGTCAAGAAAAAAGGGAGGGAACATTAGGGTTAACCTTGGCTCTATCCTTCGTGATATTCTTTCACAGTTTCGTAAAGGTACTGTAAGTCGCTTTCTGAGATTTCTGTGAATTCTATACCAACCCCCAAACGTGCTCCACTCTCACTGGCATCAAGGATGGTAGACCACATTACCTTTCCAGCAGCGTTCATAGTTGGACGGCCAGGAATCTTGATGACCATTCGAAAACTACCCTCTAACTGTGGGACCTGGTCACAAGAGACAAACAACCCTTTAGGAGTGAAATTCTCTATTACCCCTTCGATTTGAGTTTCGGCGGTCAGCAAAGTCACAGCCCATTTTGCTTGAGCCCTGGGAAACTCTCGTCTTTCTGTTGGGTCAGACATATTTGAGATCCCCTTTCATTTCGAGTAGCAAGGATTTAACGAAACCGTTTTAATTCCACCCTCCTATTCTGGGCCCGTCCTTCCTCAGTGGCATTCGATGCCACCGGCTGTGTGAGGCCATATCCCTTGGCTTCAAGCCGACTGGGGTCAATACCTTTGCTCACCAGGTAATCCTTCACTCTCTGGGCGCGCTTTTCAGACAGCCACTGGTTGTATTCTGCGCTCCCAGTGTTATCCGTATGACCCTGGACTTCCACCTCCATTGCGGGATTTTTCATTAGAATGCTAGTCACCTCGTCCAGCAATGGATAGGCCGCAGCCCTTATGTAAGAGCTGTTGCTATCATATAAGGTCGTCGCCTGGAGACTCCAACACCCTGCTTCGTTTACGGTAGCTCCCTTGGGAGTATTGGGGCATTTGTCCAAATGGTCCGCTACGCCGTCACCATCACTATCAAAAGGACAGCCAGAGTTGTCTACAGCCACCCCCGGCGGTGTGCTAGGACACCGATCTAGATAATCAGGCACCCCATCACCGTCACTGTCCGGTGGGCAACCCCGCGCGTCCACGGTAATCCCTCTCGGCGTATTGGGACATTTATCCGCCTCGTCCACCACACCATCTCCATCACTGTCCAAAAGAACTTCCACTAGATAAAAGACATCTTTGACAAAACGATCTAGTGCAACTTCATCAGAAGCTAATTCACCTCCCTCAACGGAGATGCCATCGCTTACTCTGCTAATTTCTTCAAGAACCGTTCTTCCTTCCTTTTTGTCCGCCAAGGAGACCGTGTGAAAATTTATTTCTCGCTGTGCCGCGCTCACTGTCTCTCGTGCTCTCAATGCTTCTATATCCAAGTTCTCCTCACCATCGGAGAAAATGATAATCGCCGTTTTCCCTGGAGGCATATCTTTCAGAACTTCGCCTAGATCTACAATCCCCCTTCCCAAAGGTGTCCGGTTTCCAAAGATTTTCCCCTTTTCTTGCAGGTTTTCAATGGCACCTCCAAATGAATTGCGATTGTATTTTTCTGGTCCAATCAGGGTTTTACTCGGTGGAAATACCTGAATTGCACCTACATAGCCCAGTTCAGGAATACGTCTGTTCATGGCAGACAGTATATCCTTGACTTGTTTCGCTTTCGTTGGAACCGCACCCTGGTGGGTCAGAAACATTGAGCCTGAATGATCTATGAGAATGATAAAGTTCTCGATCTTGGGTACCAGCCTCTCCTCTGCCAGGGCAACCCCAGCCACCGATATCACTAAAACCAGAATCAAGCTAATGAAGCTTACTATTCTCGTGCTATTCATGATAAACCCTCTCCATCTCTCTCAGGTTACTGTGGCACGTTGCTTCTATCCATAAAATGCACCTTAGACCCAACCGATCACTGGGTTGTCGAAAACCGCATAATGTAGTCCAAGTTAAAAGCAAGGTTTCAGATTAATTACGAAAACGATACGTCCAGAATGAGAATTTGTCAATCTTCAAAATGATCGGCACGGAGTTCCTTGCGAAGCACCTTTCCCACCATGCTCTTGGGAAGTTCCTGACGAAATTCAACCATGCGGGGAACCTTATAGGCTGCTAGTTTCTCCTTGCAGTGGGCTATAACTTCCTCTTCCGTAAGGGTTTCTTCCGGTTTGACCACAACGAATACCTTCACGGTCTCACCTCGGTAAGCATCGGGAACACCAATGCTCACTGCGTCGGCAATCTTAGGGTGTTCGTAGAGCACTTCATCGATTTCCCGCGGGTAGATATTATAGCCCCCGGCAATGATCATATCTTTTTTGCGATCCACGATGAAGACGTAGCCGTCTTCATCCATATAT
The DNA here is from genome assembly GCA_030601545.1 of Syntrophobacterales bacterium. Lineage (GTDB taxonomy): Bacteria > Desulfobacterota > Syntrophobacteria > BM002 > BM002 > BM002. The sequence continues at coordinate 1,813 of JAUVTM010000106.1, read as the reverse complement.
GCTATGTCCCCGGTATAGAGCCAGCCATCCCTGAGGGTTTCTGCGGTCTCTTCCTCCATGTTCCAATAGCCTCTCATGACCTGAGGCCCTTTCACCACCAGTTCTCCGGGTTCGCCCACAGGAAGCTCCCTGGTGCCGCTCTCCAGGTCCATGACCTTGGCGTCCGTGGAGGGTAAGGCAATACCGACGCTTCCCGGCTTTCGCTCGCCCTTGACGGGGTTCGCGTGGGTTACGGGTGATGCCTCGGTAAGACCATAGGCCTCAAAGATAATGCCGCCGGTAATCTCCTCAAATTGATTCATGATTTCTACCGGCAGGGGGGCCGAACCGCTGAAACAGTAGTTGATTGACGAGATATCGCATTTAGATATCTCAGGGCTGTTGACCATGGCAGTAAAGATAGTTGGGACCAGGACCGCAATGGTTGGTCTGGCCTTCACGGTGGTCTTGAGAAGGTTATTGATCTCGAAGCGAGGCAGCAAGATCATCGAAGCGCCCCAGCAAACGGAAAAATTCATGAGCACGGTCATGCCCATCACATGGAAGAATGGGACCACACAGAGGATTCGTTCCTGTCCGCGTTTGAGCGGGCACCAGGCCATAAGCTGAATCACATTGGCCATGAGGTTGCGATGGGTGAGCATGGCACCCTTGGCTATGCCCGTGGTTCCCCCGGTGTACTGCAGCAGGGCCACATCATCCATAGCCACCTTTGGTCGGGGCGGGTTCCCAGGGCTGTTCTTGACCAGCCTCTTAAACGAATGGACAGACTCGCCATAAGGTACCCTCAGATTTAGCTTCTGTTTTCTAGCTTTCAGTGGATAGAGCACGTTTAGTGGAAAAGGAAGGTAATCCCGGATGCTGGTGATGATGAGCTGTTCCACAGGTGTCTCTTTCCAGACCTTCTCGATCCGCGGAATGAGATGATCCAAGCCCACCAGCACTTTTACCCCAGCATCAGAAAACTGGTGGGCCATCTCCCTCTCCACGTACATGGGATTGGTCATTACCACCACGGCGCCAATGCTGAGGGCGGCATAGTAGGCGATAATGGTTTGCGGACAATTGGGCAGCATAATGGCTATCCGGTCACCGGGCTCGACACCCATACCACTGAGGGAGGAGGCAAATCGGTTCACCTGCTCGGCCAATTGCCGGTAAGTAAGACGGGCCCCCATGAAATCGGTAGCAATGACCTGAGGAAACTCTAGAGCCGCTTTTTCCAGTTGAACGAAAAGAGGGTCCTCAGGTGGTTCAATTTCGAAAGGAAGACCTTCATCATAGAAATGGTGCCAGATTCTCTCAGCCATCATTCCCCTCGCTGTCAATCGCGCCATTTCAATGTGGTCCGGCCTCAGGATAGTGCCAGTTGGAGGTCGGACCAAGCTATCTTAGATTGGTCTTATCCGGGTTAATGGTCATCAGTAGGTGGAGGAGTGCTATTCTTGCTAGAGAAGCGAATCGCGCTTTCTTCTTTCTCGTTTTCCTCGTGCTGCTCTTCCGCTCCCCAGAGGATGCCTTTGGCTTTGAGGTGGTCTTGAATAATGGTCACAAGATAATTGCTGAGGGTACGGGTATCCTCTTCCGCTAACTTCTGGAGGATTTCCTTTATTCTAGAGTCGATTTTGAATGAAACCACTACCTTGCTCATAGGCTAGAGAGTATAGTGATTTTTCAAGGTATTGCAATAAAAAACCTTGAAACATTTTGTAATACTAAAAAATAAATAGTAGACGATTTAATACTGTTTTCCGTACGCTGAGTTGTGAGGTGGAGGTCGGAAGATGAAAAAACCTCCAGAAATCGGGTTGGA
>JAUVTM010000028.1 GCA_030601545.1 Syntrophobacterales bacterium | reverse complement strand
TTGAATGCTTCCAACCTGGTTATCACCCCTGCCACCGCACTGTGTTCGTCCAGCTCCAGAATAAGATAGGGCTTTTCTCCCATGACGTGGCGATAGAAGTGTTCAATGAAGGAATCGGCGCCACAACTGAAATTGGTGAGGTGTATACCATAACAGCCGGAATGTGCTTTTACCAACTTGGCCGTTCGGAGAATCTGAGCGCCCAACCCCCAGTACATATCGGGAAAATCGCTTAGATCGACACTCGCAGTATCCAGAAAATCCTGGGGAATGGCCTTGATGCCCAGCTTGGCCAAATTCTGCCCCAACCGGAGGCTCAACCTTTCGTCGTAAAGGTTATACGGGCGACCACTCACTGCGACCCAAAGATCGTTCGGTTGCAGTAATTCAAGAAAGTTGCGACCCTGCTGGACGAGATCGCGCTGGAAGGTCGTTTGAACTTCCAAAGCTTCGCGATAGGCGCGATCAATGTGACGCTGGCTTAACCCAAACCTCTCTCCGAGGCTACGGTGGAGGTCCAGGACGATTCGCTCCACCGGATCTTTCAGGTAAACGGTTGGAGAGATCAGGCTGGAAGGAGAGATATTCAGGGCAGCACTGGCCATGTACTGACTTCCTTGCACAAGCGGACAGAAGAAGCCGGTTTCCTCGGGTTGAGGTGTATCAAGGTTAATGGTGGTAGGAAGGAAAAGGTAGCGGGTCTGCCCCATGAGGGTTTTGACGTGACCCTGGAAAACCTTGATGGGGTAGCAGGTCTCCGAGGTCATGGACTCAATGCCTGCCACGGCAATTTCCTGGTCGGTCTTAGGAGATAGAACAACGGCAAAGCCCAGCTTTGTCCAAAAATGGGACCAGAGAATACTATGCTGCAACATGTGGAGGGCCCGGGGAATACCTATAGTAGGTTTGCCGTCAAAGGACTCTTGGACTTGGTTGGCTGCCAAGCCCTGTGAGTGGAGTTCTGCCAGGTCCACGGAATTGCCTTTGAGGTAATCCAGAAAGAGGAGTTCGCGTTTCTTGAACCAGTCCTCTTCCTTCTCCTTCCTATCCCCCCTCATTTCATAACGGCCGCAGTCTCCTCCCCAGATACTCTTGCGACCACCAAAGTCGTATATTTTGAGTTTGCACTCGTTGTGGCAGTTCTTGTCAACCCGACAGATCTTCTCTTTATTTGAGATTTTCGCTTGAATCATAGTATATAAGCCTGGGAAGTCCGACCTGACAAATTCCGAGTTCGCTCTCTTTTCCATGATACTTAAAGCAGCGCCGTGGGCTCCGAGAACCTCTCGATGCTCTGGTATGATTATTTCTTGGTCAAGAACATTCTCAAAGGCGGCAACAACTCCTTTGTTCAGCGACGGGCCACCGAGAAACATGACTCTCTTACCGATCCGCCGCTTTTCCACCACCCGGTTGAGGTAATTGTGGACGATGGCGTAGCAAAGTCCGGCGATCAGATCTTGCAACCGGGCGCCTTTCTGAGCGTAAGAGACCAAGTCGGATTCCATGAACACGGTGCAGCGTTCGGCCAAATTGATAGGGTTGTCGGAAGACAGGGCAATGTTCTGGAACTCTCTGACGATGTTGATTTTTAGTTTGTTGGCCAGCTCGTGGAGGAAACTTCCGGTTCCGGCGGCACATACCTTGTTCATATCGAAGTCCATGGGATTGCCTTGCTCAATCCAGATGTATTTGGAGTCCTGGCCGCCTATCTCAAAAACCGTGTCCACATCCGGGTCCCAGTGAACCGCTGCCCGGGCATGGGTTGTAATCTCGTCGATAATAAGATCAGCCTTGATAAAATCTCCTACCACATGTCGTCCCGATCCCGTAGTAGCGGTTCCAAGAAACTCAAGACCGTCGCCAACTTCCTCACGTATCCCTTTCAGGAGTTTCTGGGCCACTTCGATGGGTTTACCTTGGGTTTGAACGTACTGCTTGTGGATAATGTTCTTGTTCACATCCATGAGGACGGTCTTGGTAGTAGTGGAGCCGATGTCAACCCCCAGGAAAACGTGAAGCTTAGCACTGGGTGACACCTTTCGTTTCGGAATAACGACGTTGTCAGTGAATGTAGTTTTGCGGAGACGGAGGGGAGGGGCTTTGGGAAAATTACTGGCCCCTTCATCCACCATGGTTTTCAGGGCCGTGAGATCGGGCTTGCCCTGTTGTTTTTGGCTACGGGCGAACAGTGCTGCTCCGAGTGCCCCCAGGGAGGTGTGGTGCGGGGGTACAGTCAACTGTGGGAAGTAGCGGCGAAAGGCCTCCACCTGAAGGTCATTGTTGGCGACACCGCCAATGAAAACTACCGGGTCCTCCACCTTTTGGCTTGCAACAATGGTGCTGATGTAGTTGGCAGCATTGCCCTGATGGAGGCCAGCGATGATGTTCCCCAGCGGCTCACCTTTGTTCTGCAGGTGAATCATGTCTGACTTGGTAAAGACGGTGCAGCGACAGGCCACCGGGGCAGCACCGGTGCTCTCCCTGCCCCGAGCGATGAAGTCGGTCAGAATATCGGAAATGTGTTCTTGACAAAATGAGATATTCTCGTCGTAGAGGAATGAAGAAAGCCTTTCTGCCTGTTGGTCAATGAAAGAGCCGGTCCCAGCAGCACAGGGCCCGTTCATGGCGAAAGACTTGAGGTACCATTGCCCGTTTTTGTGAGTGAGCAGATACAAGGCTGCATCTTGGCCTCCCATGGTGACAATGGCAGAGGCGTCAGGGACAAAATACAGTACACCCAGCACCTGGGTGATGGATTCATACTCGTAAAGTGCCCCGAGTCGGGAAGCAATGATTTTAGCGTGATTGCCAGTGAAGGCGACACTCTGTATGTGCTTCTCTCCAAAGCGTTCGTATATCGACTGGAGTGTCTCGAGGGTCTCAGGCACGAATCTGCCGAAATGGCGTTGGTATGGAGCTTCGTAAGTAAGATCCCCATCTTTGTCTATGACTACACAATTGATGCTTACAGAACCAATGTCGATGCCCACAGTGTACATGATAACCCCAACCGGAAGTCCACAACTCTTGGAGGGTAATTGCTTCAGTGAGAGATTTCAAAGGTTGAGTGATAACTGACAATATCACTCAACCTTTCACTAGCGTCAATGGGACATGTGCTCTGAGCTTTAGGTTTTTACTTGATTGGTTCCCGCAGCTGCTCGGATTATAAAAATTCCGAGAGTCTGCGTCAAGTGAAGGAGAAAACTTCCTGCTGGTCACATTTTTCTAACCAGTATACCACTATATCCACGATTCTAACTAAAGTTTAAAAGTTTTTCGCTGATTAACCGGAGCGAAGCCACCAGGATTTTTTTAGGAAGGCGTGTCCTCACAGCAGTTGTCAAGCATGAGTTGCTTCTTTTTCTTCAAGTAAACCTCACAGTCGGGACACTCAAGTTCTTTGCTGAGGCAGGACTTGGGTTTCAGCTCCCAGCACGGTACAGGAAAGTCGAGGATTGAGGGGCAGTTTTTCCGTTCTTCCTCAGAACATTCACGAATTTCCCAACAGGTGGCAAGGGTCAAAAGTTTCTTGATGCCGGCAATATTGAGGCCGTCCTCGTGGATAAGCTTGCGCAGGCACCTGAGCCACTTCAAGTCGTTGTTGGAAAAGAATCGTTTACCGCTGCGGCGCGCTGGCTTGATCAAACCCTCGCGTTCGTAAATTCTCAGGGTACGGGGGTGGATGTTTAATAACTCCGCGATGATGCCAATGGGATAGACGGCCGTATAGTCATCCATTTTGCCCTTCCTGGTCGTGAGAACGAAGAGGTCACTTATCTTTTGCAGGTAAACTATAGCTAGCAATGAACACTGTCAAGTGTTATTTTTATCCTTGATAATCAAGGGGTTTTATTCTAGAGTTACACAATGCTGGAGCGACTGTGGACTGATTACCTGCCGGTAAATCTGACCGTCCCAAATTAATATTTCAACTTGGTTTAAGAGGAGTGACATGCGTAGCGATATAATGAAAAAGGGAGTGGAAAAGGCTCCCCACCGTTCATTGTTCAAGGCCATGGGGCTCACGGATGAGGAGATAGCTCGGCCTATGGTGGGAATCGCGAATTCAGCCAATGAAATTATCCCAGGCCATATCCATCTAGATCGCATAGCTGAGGCGGTAAAGGCGGGCGTCCGTATGGCGGGCGGAACACCCATCGAGTTCAATACCATTGGAGTTTGCGATGGTATTGCCATGAACCACGAGGGCATGAAATATTCACTCTGCAGCCGTGAACTCATTGCCGATTCGGTGGAGATAATGGCTCGAGCCCATCCTTTCGATGGAATTGTGGCCATTCCGAACTGTGACAAAGTGGTACCGGGCATGCTTATGGCGTTGCTACGACTCAACATCCCTGCCCTGGCCGTCAGCGGTGGTCCCATGCTCAGCGGCAAAATGGGTAACAAAGCCATTGATCTGATCACCGTTTTCGAAGGAGTGGGGGCGGTAATGTCAGGGAAGATGAGCGAAGAAGAATTGATTGAGATCGAGGATTGCGCTTGCCCCGGATGTGGTTCTTGCGCCGGTATGTTCACCGCCAATTCCATGAATTGCCTGACCGAGGCGCTGGGTCTCGGCCTCCCGGGCAATGGCACCATACCGGCGGTGGTTGCAGCCCGTTACCGACTGGCCAAGAAGGCGGGTATGCAGATTATGGAATTGATCGCTGGCGACATAACGCCGCGCCAGATTGCTACCAAAGAAGCATTTGAAAACGCCATCGCCATAGATATGGCTCTGGGCTGCTCAACCAATACCGTACTTCATGTTCCTGCCATTGCCAGGGAAGCAAAGATTGATCTTGACCTTGCTCTCTTCAATCAGATCAGCGCCCGCATTCCCCACCTGTGCAGTCTGAGCCCGGCTGGTCCGCACCGGCTGGAAGATCTCGATGCGGCTGGCGGGGTTCCGGCGGTGCTGGCCAGGTTGGATGAGGCCGAACTGATTCACCGTAGCCCCCTGAGTGTTACCGGCAAGACAGTGGGAGAAAATCTCCAGGGGGTACAAGTAAAAGATCCCCAAGTGATCCGCACCCTGGAAGATGCCTACCACGATGAGGGAGGCATCGCTATTTTGTTCGGCAACTTGGCGCCAGAGGGGGCGGTGGTGAAGCAGTCGGCAGTGGCCCCGGAAATGGTGGTAAGCGAAGGGACCGCCCGGGTATTTGACTCTGAAGAAGCCGCGGTGGATGCAATCATGGGTCAGCAGATCCGTAAGGGCGACGTGGTGGTGGTTCGCTACGAAGGTCCCAAAGGTGGACCTGGTATGCGAGAGATGTTGACCCCAACTTCCGCCATTGCGGGCATGGGGCTAGACAAGGAGGTGGCCCTGATTACAGACGGCCGCTTCAGTGGCGGCACCAAGGGTGCAGCCATCGGCCACATTTCTCCAGAGGCAGCTGATGGCGGCCCCATCGGCCTGGTGGAGGAAGGGGATCGGATTGCAATCGACATCCCCGCCAAGCGCTTGACGCTGAAAGTTTCTGATGAAGAACTACAAGAACGGCGGCAGCGCTGGCAGCCCCCGGAGCCCAAGATCAAGGAAGGCTATGTCTATCGTTACAGCAAACTTGTAAGTTCAGGTGCCAAAGGTGCCGTGCTGAGGGAGGATATCTAAAGCGCTTAGCGCATAGCGCGAAGCGCATGGCGTAAGCTCCGAATAATTATTGAGATATTCGGATTGTCCGTTCGAAAAGTGTCTAATTGACTGACAGAATCACTGATATAAATGGTCTCTCATCCTGCGCTCTGCACTTAGCGCTTTGCGCTATGCGAGCACGGAGGGATTACTTTGAAGTGCGCCTTTGATCATCGCTGTGCTCAGCATTACGACGAGTGGTATCAACGGCCAGGTGGGGCCCAGGCTCTGAGATTGGAACGGGCTCTCATCAAGCGCTATCTGGAACCCCGTCCTGGGGAAAGACTTCTGGACATTGGATCCGGCACAGGTATTCATCTCGAATGGTTTAAGGAGTTGGGACTCCAGGTGACCGGCCTGGATGCAAGTCCGTACATGCTGGAGCAGGCACGAAGTCGACTGCGAGGAGGTGCGGACCTTCACCTCGGGTGGGCCGAACATCTTCCCTTCGAGGACAATGAGTTTGATCTCGCCACCCTGATCAACACCTTGGAGTTCGCCGAAGATCCGGAGAAAGCGCTGACGGAGGCCTTCAGAGTTACGGGCCGCCGGGTGGTTTTGGGAGTGCTCAATAAATATGCACTGCTGGCCATGCATCGTCGCCTCAGGGGATTGCTAGAGGACAACATCTATCGCCAGGCTCGTTTTTTCAGCGTCTGGGAACTCAAAGAAATGATTAATAAGATCATGGGGCCAATCCCTATTCAGTGGGGTACGGCCCTGTTTTTCCCACTGACCTTGGGGAAAATTACGCGTCCTGTGGAGCATCACCCCTTCTTTCAGCAAAACCCCTTGGGTGCCTTTATTGTGATGAAAGTGGACATATCCTACCGATTTATCACCTGCAAAGACCACCTAAAGACGCCGTTGCACAAAAAACATGGCCACCTGTCTCAGGAGGGCAGCCTCAAGGTATTTTCGCCGCCGCCTGTGTGGAAAGAGAAGCACCCACCCGAAGCTATTCTGCGCCCATAGTGTTTCCTTGGCGAAAATAACTAGGCACCGGGGGGCGACGCGGGGACACGGAGACACGGGGATTAGAGGTCAGAGGTCAGAAGGCAGGTTGCAGCTGACAGCGGGCAGCTAAAAATTCCACAATCCGAAACCGGGAACCCGCCCGAAGGGTGGGAGTCCGCAGGACAAATCTGCAATCTACTCTATGCCCCATGCTCCATGCCCTATGCTTTCTGTTATCCCTTTTTATGCGTCTCCGCGTCGGGAGCTTAGCACATGCGAGAGGCAATGCTATATGAGAAGTTGGAAGAACAACGAGTTCAGTGCCATCTCTGTGCGCACCGCTGTGTTATCAAAGACCAAAAGCGGGGAATCTGCGGCGTACGCGAAAATCAAAGCGGGCGGTTGCAAAGCCTGGTTTACGCTCGCGCAATCGCCAGACATGTGGATCCGGTGGAGAAAAAACCACTGTTCCACTTTCAGCCCGGAAGCCGGACATACTCCATAGCGACTGTAGGCTGCAATTTTCGCTGTCTTTTTTGCCAGAATGCTGACATTTCCCAGATGCCGAGAGAGACGAAGCGCATCATGGGTGAGCAATTTCCACCTGAGCAAGTAATACTCTCTGCCCGCCAGAGTCGCTGTCAATCGATTTCCTATACCTATACTGAACCAACCATTTTCTTTGAATATGCCTACCAGACGGCCAAGCTGGCGCACGCTGCCGATATGAAAAACATCTTTGTAACCAACGGTTATATGACCCCGGAAGCGTTGGATAGCATCCAACCCTACTTGGACGCTGCCAATGTTGATCTCAAGGCATTCAGCAATGATTTTTATAAAGAACAGTGCGGTGCCAAGCTTGCACCTGTTTTGGAGTCGCTGAGAAAACTCAAGAGTATGGGGGTGTGGCTGGAGGTTACAACCCTGGTTATCCCCAGCGTCAACGACAGCGACCGAGAGCTTACGGAGATTGCCGAGTTTATCATGGAATTGGGACCAGAGACCCCCTGGCACGTGAGCCGCTTTCACCCAACTTACATGCTCAGGAATACTTCGAGCACTCCGGTGGCCACCCTGAAGCGGGCTCGGGAGATTGGGTTGCAGGTGGGGTTACATTATGTGTACACAGGCAACGTACCCGGCGATCAAGGAGAGAAAACTCTCTGCCATCATTGCGGGGGCGTGCTCATAGATCGTTTTGGCTTTGCTACCGGGCACTATGCCATCAAGAAGGGTCGATGTCCTGACTGCCAAACTCCGGTGGGGGGAGTGGGGATGTAGTAGGCAGGGGGCAGCAGGCAGCGGACAGGGGGCAGCGGGCAGCAGGCAGGGGGGCAGGTAGGAAGTGTGGTTTTTTGAAGATTAGGCGCATTTATTAACTCCAGCTGCTGGCTGCTAACTGCTAGCTGCCAGCTGGAAAAGGGGGGCACCCCGATGAATAAGAACGACTGGCAAAAGCAAGTAACTGGTCACCGTGAAAGGCTTCGGCAGAAGTTCCTTGATCACGGTCTGGAAAAGCTGACGGATGAGGAGATCGTCGAACTCCTCTTGACCCTGGCAACTCCCAGGCGGGACTGTAAACAGATTGCACGTGAAGCACTCCGGTGCTTCGATGGCCTCGCTGGGGTGCTGGAGGCCTCCATGGCTCAACTCCAGCAGGTTCCAGGCATTGGGCCGAAAAATGCTCTGGGATTGAAGCTGGTGCACGAGGTCGCGCGTAAATTCCTGCAGGAACGGTTGAAGGGCCGCGAGTTCATCTCTTCCTCCAAGGAGGTCTACGAGTACCTCCTGCACTCTCTGCGTGACTCAAAAAAAGAAGTCTTCAAAGTCATCTTTCTTAACGGCCGTAATGAGGTGATTCAGGTGGAGACCCTGTTTGAGGGCAGTCTCACCTCCAGTGCGGTGTATCCGCGTGAAGTCATCAAAAGTGGTCTGGAGCATCACGCAGCAGCTATGGTGTTTGCCCACAATCATCCTTCGGGAGACCCTAGCCCCTCAACCCAGGATTTCGCCATTACCAGAGATCTCTTTCTGGCCGGTAAGATCATGTCCATTCAGGTGCTCGATCATCTGATTATTGGCCGAAACCGCTACTACAGCTTCGCCGACCAGGGTCACATCAGGAAATGGGAAAAGGAGTTTGGAGAAGGGCCGGAGATCATTCTAAAGACTCTGGGAGAAGACTTAGAAGTAAGCGAGCAGGAGGAAGGTAACTAGGCACTGCGGGACGACACGGCGATGAGGGGAGACGGAGACACGGCGATGGGGGACAGAAAACGCAGGGTTCCTTGTCAGTTGTCCGTGGTCAGTGGTCCGTAGCTCAAATCGTTCAAGCCGTTGAAAGCGGTTGATTGCCTTTTTTGCTTTTCCCGAATCACTCACCTTTTCCGCTCGTCTCGCCCGTCTCGCAGTTCCCTTGTGCCTCCCGCCCTGAGCCTTTTGCCACTTACTCCGTGCCCCATGCTCTATGCCCATTCCTTGCCACGGGCAACTGACAACTGACAACTGACAACGGACCTACGTCAGTAGCATCCCAGTATTTTGAGAAAGTCGGCATTTTCCGAGAGCTTCTTCATCACCCCTTGAAATTCGTCCGATTCCACGTCGGCCTCCAAGTCAACATAGAACATGTACTCCCAGGGTTTGCCATGAATGGGCCTGGATTCCAGCTTTACCAGATTAATTCCGTTTTCGGAAAAAATCTTCAAGATCTCAAATAAGGCGCCTGGCTTGTTGCTGGTGGAGTAGACGAGGGAAGATTTTTTCTTGGGGCCGTTGTCTTGTGCATGTGCTGCGATGACCGCAAAGCGTGTGTAATTTCTGGCGTTGGTCTCAATGCCTTCTTTCAGTATGCTGAGCTCGAAGAGATCTGCCGCTTCTCTTGCTGCGATGGCAACCTCTCCTGGGTTTCCTTGTTCTTTAACCCGGCGCACCGCTGTGGCCGTGTCCCTGGCCGCGACCAATTCCCAGCCCTTCTGGTTCTCTAGGAAATCGCGACACTGTTCAAGGGCCTGGGGATGAGAGATGACCCGTTTAATGTCCTCAAACTTGGTCTCAGGATGGCCAATGAGGGCATGGACGATACGCAGGGTTATCTCTCCAACGATCCTAACGTCATACTCCAGGAGCAGATCGTAGTTTTCATGAATACTACCGGTTAAAGAATTTTCCAGAGGAATTACACCGAAGTCACTATTGCCCTCCTTCACCTCTTTGAAAACGGTGCGAAACGAGGATACTGAATCGATGTTGATGCCGCTACCAAAGAACTGCAGTGCCGCTTTGTGGGCGAAAGCTTGCATCTCACCGGCAAAAACAGCACGTCTCTGGCTACCGATTCTGGACGAGGGCAAAATCGGGGCAGCGGTGGCTTTGTCCAGATAGCCGAAGTCAAGTTGCTTGCCAACTACCGGAGCGATTACATAAAGGTCTCTCATGAGCTGCTCAAACTGTTCCGGGTAGAGACTCTGGGGCCCGTCGGAGAGCGCCTTAGACGGGTCGTGATGCACCTCGATCATAAGACCGTCTGCTCCAGCGGCGATGGCGGCTCGAGCCATTGGACTTACCTTTTCCCTGAGTCCAGTAGCGTGGCTGGGATCGATGACCACCGGCAAGTGACTGAGGTTTTTGATTATAGGGATGGCGGAGAGGTCCAGGGTATTTCGGGTGTAAGGCTCAAAGGTACGAATACCACGTTCACAGAGAATAACCTGCTCGTTCCCCTCGGAGAGAATGTATTCGGCTGACATCAGCCATTCCTCAATGGTGGCTGAGAGGCCTCGTTTGAGCAATACGGGCTTGCCAATGCGGCCAGCGCTGCGAAGCAATTCGAAGTTTTGCATGTTGCGGGCGCCGATCTGGACCACGTCCACGTACTTCATCATTAGGTCTACTTGATTGGGAGAGGTCATCTCAGTGGCAATCCGTAATCCTGTTTCTTCTCGGACCTGGGCGAGAATCTTCAAGCCTTCCTCTCCCAGTCCCTGGAAAGAGTATGGTGAAGTGCGCGGTTTAAAGGCACCGCCGCGAAATAACACAGCACCCGCACTTTTCACCGCCCTGGCGATAGTCATAGCCTGCTCACGATTTTCTATGGCACAGGGCCCAGCTATGACCACAACGCGGGGACCACCCAGCTCCACATCACCAATTTGGACCACAGTATCCTCGGGATGCATCTCTCGGCTAACCAGTTTGTATGGCCGAGATACTGGCATTACTTTGGCCACTCCGGGCAGCTGTTCAAAAACCCGTATGTCGCGACTCACTTTACCCACCGCGCCGATTACGGTTTCGTCACCAGTGCTCATCTCACGGATGAGGCAACCTTCTTCCCTAAGAATGCTGCGGACTTGCTCTTCTTCTTCTTTGCTCACTCCCTGTTTCAAGACGATAATCATGGCAGCAACTCCTTACAATTGTGAATGTAAAAAAGAAAAGCCCCGGGGTGCCCGCCCCGGGGCTTGAGTTCAAATGGTTCTGAAGCGGTATTCCACCCCGAGGCGACCGGTTTCGGTCCACCCGGGGCTCAACGCTATGCGTTAGGAGACCGGGCGGACGCCCATAAAAAAGAAAAAGAAACGTCCGTCTGCAAATTGCGCGAAATATGTAGCTCCCAAACGCATCGTTCATCCTTTACTGTCAAACGAGAGTAAGAACCCTATTAAAGTACGGTAATTTTGTCAAGTATTTCTTTAGTACTAGAAAAAAGAGGTTTCAGGTTTCAGCTTTTTTTGCTTTCCTGACACCTGACACCTGACACCCGACACCTGATCCGCCTCCGGCGGAACACCTGAAATCCTGAGATTTGGTGTTCGGAGTTTGGGATTTTTAGTCACTTCAGCAGGTTTTCGCAAGAGGGTAAAATTGCAGATTGAGGTACACATGCATTTCTTATCAAGAGATTTTGAGTTCTTAAATCTGCAATCTGCATTCTAAAATCTAAAATTTCTGTGGTATGTGGTTTGCAATTACCATTGCCCGAAGATTAACTTACGTTTTGCCAGCCACCGCATGAGAGTAACTTTTTGTTGAGACAGAGCCAATCTATGAAGGCTACTACCCCGACTCATACCGCAACCCTTAATCCATGGAGGTATGATTTTGCATACATTCAAGATAAAAAGAGGGTACCATTGTCCAAAAGTAGACGCCAAATATCCCGTTGTCGTGCTTACAGCAGACGGGGCAATGAGAGGAGAAACCAAGCACATCAGCACCCAGCAGGCATTCGTTCGCTGCAAAGACCCGCTGCGTCTCTATGACGTGGCCAGCATGAGCATTCAGTTTTCTGAAGAGGAGGCCATCCTGGCGGAAGGAGAAGTGATCTGGTCGAACAGATACGGCCCGGATGATGAAATAACCCCCCGTGGCATGGTGGTTCGCTTCACCCGTTTGTCCGCCAAAGAACGCAAGCGCCTTCACGACACTATTGTCAAACAGTACAAAGAGAAGATGGACTTCTGGTAATATTAACTCTTGTCTCACTCTAACGCGTTTTTGAAGTAGGTCTTAACTCAGGAAGTTGCCCTCAGTTGGGATCTTGTCGAGCCATCTGTTCAAGATATCCGTGCTGTCAATGGTTCCAAGCCCATTGATCTGGAAAAACTCATCCAGTTCATAGCGGTTACCTGTAAACCACCATTCTTTCAGGATGGCACCCGCCTCCGCCTGGAACATCCATTCAGGTCCAAGAGTCTTCCTGAGGTTTTTTTCGATGGTGGCCTCAGCCATCCATGAAACCAGATAATCAAGGGCGTAAAATTCCGGGGCCAGATCGAAAAGCTGGGTTTCGGGAAGGTAGGAGAATCCCGTGTGTTTCTTCAGGAGGGTGGCGTACGGCTCACCGTTGGCAAGGTCATTTTCTGCGAACATCTGATATTCAGCCAGAAACTTGCCAGCGTATCTTCTGAAAACAGATAGGTCTTTCAGGGTTTTGTAGAAGGTTATGGCATCTATTTCTCGAGGTGAGAGTTTCAGTTGACGTTCAAGAAATGGTGGTGAGAGGGTGATGTTCTGAAGCAAAAAGGCATAGGTTTCTGAGAGCGCATTTGAGGTGAAAAAATCTTTCTCAGACGGAGAAAGCTCCCGCGAGGTAAAGGCGTGACTCAGCGCGTGACCCATCTCATGGAACAGGGTCTCCAGGTCTACCCAACCGCCCTGGGGATTCATCACCAGATGGATATTTTGGGGGATTCTCAGGGCGAAACTCATGGCCTGGGAGCTTTTTTTAGGTGAATAGTCGATGTCCAAGTGCAGGCCAGAAAGCTTTTTCACCCCAATTCCCCAGTAACTGAAAAAGTCGAGGTGATCAACTAACGGAATGTGCTCAGGGAAAAAGGGATCCAGCTCACCCAAGCCAAGTAGATAAATGGCATCGAAGCGATTGAGTTCAAGGAGCGGCCGCCCTAGACTCTCTTGAACCCAGGTATCCATGGCATCGAGATACATCTCCTCGGTCTGATCAAGTAATCCCAGCAGCTTACGGACGTACCCTTGGTAGTCTATTTGTTTTTTATCCTCACAGTAGGCTGAGTACGTTTCATAACCAAATTCCTCTGACAAAATGGCTAAAAAGACTTCCCAAAAACTGAGGGCAAAGGGCTTCAGGAACTTGCAGAGGCTGCTGGTCTCTTTAGCCAGGATTCGGCGGCCATTGAGATCGCTTCGTTTCTGACACCAGGGGAGGATATCTTTGAAGTATATCTTTTCTCCGTTGACGTGGGCGGCAGCCCCTCTCAACCAGGTGAATAGTTCATTCTCGTAAGGAGAAACACGATATTGAAGATAGTGTCCTAGAAGAGAGTGAAAAACCCTTTTCCTCATTCTTGACCCTGTCCCGGTGTTCCGAAGTTCCCTTATGCGGTTGGGGTTGAAAAGGTCTTCAAAGCCATCGTAGATGCTGAGCTGGGATGGAACGCTGTCATCTCCCTGCCATATTTGCAAAGCCCTGGAGGTCAAGCGTTCATTGAGTTTCAACACAGCTTGTTCTATTCCATCCATCTCAGAACCTAGTCTTGAACAGAGGGACAAGCGATTCTAGCCGGTGTGGCTTTGCAACATTAGGGTTAACCCTAACATTGCATACCCAAACCGGTAAAAATCGCTGCGCTCGCGTGATAGCGTGCCATCTGCGAGCGTGCTCGCCTCGGACAGGATCTCACGTACGGTCAAGTACTGTTCATCCTGTCCCAGCCTGCGCGCGCCCACATTTGGCGCACTCTGACGCGTTTTTCCTCGGCGTGGGTATGCAACGTTAGGGTAAAC
>JAUVTM010000074.1 GCA_030601545.1 Syntrophobacterales bacterium | reverse complement strand
TTTTCCTCTAACACCATGGAACTGCTCTTGCCGAATCCCGGCTTCTCGTGCACCGCCAGTCCAATACCATGACCCAGGCCATGACCAAAATTTCCCCCATAGCCGGCAAGGGCAATGTAATCGCGGGCTACGCGATCCACTTCCAAAGAATAAACCCCGGCCCGCACTGCAGCCATGGCCCGTAATTGAGCTTCCCGGACAATACCATAAACCTCACGCGCTTTACTGTCCGGCTCTCCGAGAATAAGTGTCCGAGTCATATCCGAACAATAGTGGTCCAACCTGGCGCCCAGATCAATAATGATTGTCTCTGACTCCCCAAGCTGGCGATCACTGACCACCGCGTGCGGCATGGCAGCGCCGGGCCCGGAGGCCACTATGGGCGGGAAAGAGATCGCCTCAGCGCCCGCTTCTCGCATGAGTTGTTCGATGCGCCAGGCCAGTTGTTTTTCTGTCTTTCCTACTTCTGCCTCTGCCACTATGGTTTCCAAAACAAATTCGGTCAAGGCCAGAGAGTTACGAATGGCCTGGATTTCTTCCGGTTCTTTGACTATTCTCAAACCCTCCACCAAATCGCCCCCAGGCAGCAACTCTCCTTGCGGATGCCATTCTTGCAGGGCCTCTTGAATCTTCATAACCCGGTCATAGGTGAGATGGTGGTTTTCAAAACCAAGGTTGCGGGTGCCCAGGCTCGCGAAGATCTCCGGCAGGATATTGGCAAGATTCTCTTTATAGACAACCACTTGAAAGTCAGGAGCTTCCTTTTCAGCCTGTTCCTGATAGCGAAAATCCGTGGCCAGCACTTGAGCTTTCTCGGTAAGGAAAAGGAAACCGGAGGATTCGGTCAATTGCATGTCCTCTGCCCAAAAACCGCTGAGGTAAGCCCGATTCCACGGCTCTGAGACCAAGAAGGTGTTATAAGGTTTTTCGGGCAACAGTTTCTTTACCTTTTCCTGACGTCGTTGAAATGGGATCAAATTATCCATAGGTAACTCCAACTCAGCTGTTCTTGCCCAAGCAGTTTGCAGCCGCATCACCAAGAATTATACTATAGTCCATAACTTCCAGGTACACAACTCCGGGTCCCGCACCAGGATTGGGTCCGCCCCTTTTTCGCCTCCTCAATTTCGTTTCGAGGTTACCCAAAACGGCCTTGACCAGAAATGGTGAATAATGCGGGCTAAGAGAAAAAATTGACAAGGCCGAAGATATATTTTATACCCAACGATGCTAATCAATCAGTGAAACAGTGGACTCTCGCCCGTATTATTCACGAAAAGTCTACTGCTACCGTGGATTATGCGGGCTAGGAAAGGATTGCCATGTACTCCAAGATGCTTGTTCTGAGGTTTTCAAGGGATATTGTCAATGAACCCATCATCGCCAATCTGGTGCGCGATTACGACCTAACCTTCAATATACTAAAGGCTACTGTCTACCCCCGTCGCGAAGGCATGGTGGTCATGGAACTTCAGGGGCAGAGCCGCGATGATTACGATCGTGGTATCCGCTACCTCGAACGAAAGGGAGTCATTGTGGACACAGTGGCTCAGGATATTCAAAGAGACATGGACAAGTGTTTCGAGTGTGGCGCCTGCACCGCTGTCTGCCCCACTGGGGCCCTTCACATCGAGCGGCCAAGTATGCATGTGCAGTTCGACCACGAGAAGTGCAGCGGTTGCGAACTCTGCGTGAATACCTGCCTGGTACGGGCCATGATCGTCAGTATCGATCGGGCCGAGGCCTTATGAGGAAGCATAAGCCGCAAACAAATCCCTTGAGCTTCAACGAAACCGCAAGCCACATCCGCTCTTCCAGCACCGAAACCA
This sequence comes from Syntrophobacterales bacterium, assembly GCA_030601545.1. Taxonomy (GTDB): domain Bacteria; phylum Desulfobacterota; class Syntrophobacteria; order BM002; family BM002; genus BM002. Next base: position 6,636 of record JAUVTM010000074.1, on the reverse strand, counting down.
GCGATCAAATCAGACAATTGTACCCTCATAAACCCAAAGCAAATGAAACCGTGGTAGTGGCAGTTAGTGGCGGCGTGGACAGCATGGTGACAACCCTGCTGCTCAAGGAGCATGAGCACGAGGTCTTGGCTCTGCATATGGTCCTGCGCCCGGAGGATTCGCCGGAGCCCGACGAACATATTGTGCAACTAGCAGCTCGACTCAGTGTTCCTCTCCACGTGGTGGATCTTCGCCGTCCCTTCCACCAGCAGGTAATCAAGCCGTTTTTGGAGGCGTACCGCCGGGGTAAGACCCCTAACCCCTGCGTGATCTGCAATCCAAGCATCAAGTTCACCCTGCTCCAAGAACAAGCTGTTAAACTGGGAGCAACCACCCTCGCAACCGGCCATTATGCCAGACTTCTGCGTGATGAATCTGACGGGAGTTTGCGTCTTTTTCGTGGACGAGATCGAAGCAAAGACCAGTCTTACTTCCTCTATCGACTCGACCAAGCGCAATTGGCGCGCTCATTTTTTCCGCTCGGGACTTATCTGAAAAGCGAAGTAAAAAAGTTGGCTGCAGACGCTGGAATGGTAGGGTATTATCGGCCGGAAAGCCAGGAAATCTGCTTCATCTCGGATAAGGACTACAGGGCTTTTCTGGAGCAGCACCTGGGATCAGACCTGCCTGGACCAGGACCTGTCTTGGACCTTAAAGGGCAACAACTTGGCGAACATGGGGGTATCCACCGCTACACCATAGGCCAACGCCGGGGCCTTGGCATTCCTTCCTCAGCCCCTTACTACGTCATCGGTCTCGAGCCTGACACCAACACCATCAGGGTGGGACGCGAGAGTGACCTCAGACGCAGGGAAATGCTGGTGACAGATGTTAACTGGATTGCCGCATCTCCACCCACCTCAGAGTTGCAGGCACTCGTGCAGGTTCGTTCACGCCACCGCGAGTCACCGGCCTTATTAAGGCCGACTACCCGAGGGACTCTGGTTCGTTTCCTCGAGCCCCAGAAAGCCATTACACCTGGACAGTCTGCGGTCTTCTATAGTGAGGACGAGGTTTTGGGCGGCGGCATTATCGAGCAGGTGCTTTCATGAACACGGTAGCGTTGGCAACTCTCGGCTGCAAGGTAAATCAGTGCGAATCCGCCTACCTGGAAGAAAAATTAACACAGGCGGATTTTCTGATCCGCCCTTTCACCGGTAAAGCCGACCTTTACTGCATCAACACCTGTGCTGTGACCAGCCGGGCTGCCATGCAGTCACGCCAACTGATCCGGCGTGCGCTTCGTCAAAATCCAGAAGCCGAGGTGGTGGTCATGGGCTGCTATTCCCAGATTGCTGCCGAGGAAATAGCCGCTATCCCTGGAGTTACTCACATACTCGGCACCACCGAAAAGCTGGCACTCTTGGATTATATTGCTCGCCCTGAGCAAGATCAGCCACCATGTGTGCACTTAAATGACGTCCGCACAGCTCCCGCCCCCCAACCTCTCGTTTTCTCCGGTTTTTCTCACAGAACTCGCGCCTTTCTTAAAGTTCAGGACGGGTGCGATGCTTTCTGCTCCTACTGCATTGTTCCTTATGCCCGCGGTCGTAGCCGCAGTATCAACCTGGAGTCCGTTTTAGGCCAGGTGGCCAGATTCCTGGACCATGGGTATCGGGAGATCGTACTTACAGGCATCCATCTGGGCCAGTGGGGCTTTGATTTCGAGCCGCGGCAAGACTTGATCGATCTGCTCCGGTCAATTGTTGAGCACTGTCCACCGGACCGCCTTCGACTCAGTTCGCTGGAACCCGGGGAGATCACTTCGGATTTACTCGAACTGATGGCTAATGAGCCCAGTCTCTGCCCGCACCTTCATATTCCACTACAAAGTGGTGATGCCACTATTCTTGGCCGCATGAACCGCCACTATCACCCCGATTTCTACCGGGAGCTCGTACTGGAGGCCACTCAACGCATTCCCGATCTGGCTGTGGGAGCTGATGTGCTGGTGGGCTTTCCCGGCGAGACCGATGAATGCTTCCAGAATAGCTATCGGTTGATCGAATCTCTTCCCATAGCCTACTTGCATGTCTTTCCTTACTCACCCCGCCCCACCACTCCTGCAGCCGCCATGAGCGCACAGGTGTCTCCATCAATAATTCGCCAGCGCTGTGGGTTGCTGAGAGAACTGGACCAAGCAAAACGGCTGACGTTCTTGCAGCGGTTCCTAGGAGAAATGCGGCAGGTTCTGGCGGAAAATCGGCGAGATGAAGCCAGCTCAATGTTATGTGGTTTTTCGGACAATTACCTACCAGTGTTGGTCCAAGCTGACTCGCCCCTGGAAAATCAGATCGTTATGGCACGACTGGATCGACTCGAAGGAAATAAGCTTGTAGCCATTCCCGTCTAGCCCGATCACAGTGCTGTCCGTTGTCAGTGGTCAGTTGTCAGTTGCATAAAAGGTATTTTCACTTTGCTACGGACGACGAACAACGGACGACTGACGATGGCTGTCTTCCGGCCAGGAAAAACATTTATCTTCTCCGGGTCCTCTGTGTCTCTGTGGTTATTGCTACGCTCCCATGATCGCGCACTGGCCATCTACTCAAATCCTTGATAAACAACCCGATCCGGTCTACGGGGTGGCACTTTTGGTGTTTCGTCTGGATACCCCATGGGTGTTATCGCCACCAGGGTCATATCTTTCACCCCCAGAAAACGGCTGATCTCATTGGCAACGGGTACCGGACCTGTCATCCAGCAGGTTCCAAGTCCCTCTGCGTGTGCCACCAGGAGTAGATTCTGAATGGCAGCAGCCACGTTCTGAAAGCTGGTGACATCCTCCATGTTCGCCGGTTCAAAATAAGCACAGACCACAATCGGGGCTTCACCTAGTCGCTTGAAAAACCTGCGGGTGGACTCTATGATCTTGGGCTTTTCTGCATACAGCTGTTGGAGTTGCGGTTCCAGGTACTGAAAACTGGTGGAGGAAATTGATACCAACTCCTCTTTCCGCTCTCCCGCCAGTACGAAGAATTTCCAATTCTGCCTGTTCATTCCCGAGGGCGCCCACAGAGCGACTTCAAAGATCTTCTCAATGAGATCTCTTGGAACTGGCGTTGTTTTGAACTTGCGAACACTCCTTCTCCCTTTGATTGCTTCGTATAGCTCCACGGTCCTTTCCTCCACTCACTGTTGGTGTCTGCAACTATCTATCTCAAAAGTAAAGAATCCAAGCACCAAATCTAAGGGTTTCAGTGTTCAGTGTTCCCCGCTGCCGCTTCGCTTCAGACGGGATTTCCGCTTCGCTCCAACAGGTTTTAGTTTTTTTTGCTTTCCTGACACCTGACACCCGACACCTGAAACCTCCATAACAGCTCGCAATCTTTACCGGCAAAGCCATTGAACTCTGACCTGACCCTGAGGACCAGGTTTTCGATTTTGAATAAAACCTCCCATAAATTATTCCGCTTTTCCAGAAAAAAGTGGATTTTATTTCTTGAATGCATTTTACTACAGGCTTCAAGCCATATCGTGTGGCCATGGCCTTCAGGCGAAAAGTTTATTATTATTAGCTATCCGATATCATCTGACAGAATTTTTCCAAGGGAGGAGTAGCGCATGACGGACATTCAAATCGAAGGTGCCAAGACCAACAATGAGGCCCTGCTTGGCTGGATTAAAACAGTAATGTATCTCTCCAAACCGGATCAGGTTTATATCTGTGACGGTTCCCAGGAGGAATACGACGAGCTATGTAACCAAATGGTTGAAAGTGGTACGTTTATTCGCCTCAATGAAGAAAAACGTCCTAATAGTTTTCTCTGCCTTTCGGACCCGAAAGATGTGGCAAGAATGGAAAGTCGCACCTTCGTATGCCCCACCAATAAGTCTGACGCGGGCCCCACGAATAACTGGTTGCATCCGACTGAAATGAAAGAAAAATTGCATGCTCTCTTTGACGGCTGCATGCGGGGGCGCACCATGTACGTCATTCCCTTCAGCATGGGGCCTCTGGGCTCCCCAATAGCCCATATTGGTGTAGAGATCACGGATTCTCTCTATGTGGTAGTGAATATGCGGATTATGACCCGAATGGGCCAGGCGGCTTTGGATGTTCTGGGAAACGATGGAGCCTTTGTACGCTGTCTGCATTCAGTGGGAGCCCCTCTGGAGCCGGGTCAAAAGGATGTGCCCTGGCCTTGTAATCCGGAAAACACCTACATCAGCCATTTTCCTGAAGAGCGGTCCATTTACTCCTTTGGTAGCGGGTATGGTGGCAATGCTCTTTTAGGCAAGAAATGTTTCGCCCTCAGAATTGCTTCTGTCATGGCCAGAGATGAAGGATGGCTGGCTGAACATATGCTGATTGTGGGGGTCGAGAGCCCCGAAGGAGAAAAAACCTATGTGGCCGGGGCTTTCCCCAGCGCCTGCGGCAAAACCAATTTCGCCATGTTGGTTCCACCGAAAGGCTTCGAAGGCTGGAAGATTACCACCGTGGGTGACGACATCGCCTGGATTAAACCCGGGCCCGACGGGACCCTGCGGGCCATTAACCCTGAGGCAGGATTTTTTGGCGTGGCCCCAGGCACTTCGATGGATTCCAACCCCAATGCCATGTTGACCCTGACCAAGAATTGCATTTTCACCAACGTGGCCCTCACAGATGACGGTGATGTGTGGTGGGAGGGCATGACAGACGAGCCCCCGGCTCACTTGATTGACTGGAAGGGACAGGATTGGACGCCGGATTGCGGCAGGCCGGCGGCTCATCCAAATGCCCGGTTCACAGCACCAGTTGCCCAGTGTCCAAGTTTCGATCCCGCCTGGGATGACCCGGAAGGAGTACCGGTTAGTGCATTCATCTTCGGCGGACGAATGAGCAGAAATGTTCCCTTGGTCTTTCAAGCCTTTAACTGGTCCCATGGAGTTTATCTTGCCGCCACCATGGGATCTGAGGCAACGGCAGCCGCTGAAGATGCTCTGCCCCCAATGAGGAGAGATCCCATGGCGATGTTGCCGTTTTGTGGCTACAACATGGCGGAATACTGGAATCACTGGCTAAACATGGGTCGACTTCTGTCCAGTCACCCTCGGATTTTTAGAGTAAATTGGTTTATGAAGGATGAAAACGGCAAGTTTCTGTGGCCTGGCTTTGGCGAGAACATGCGGGTTCTCAAGTGGATTGTTGACCGGGTTCATGGTTGCAGTCGTGGGGTAGAGAGCCCCCTGGGCTATATGCCACGTCATGAAGACATCCATTGGGAAGGGTTGGATTACGATCCGGAGACATTTTATAAAATCATGTCTGTTGATCGTGATGCATCAGTAATTGAGGCCAGATCTCATGAAGAGCTTTTCGACAAGTTTTTCGATCGATTGCCCAAGGAGTTTGTTCATCACCGGGAGCTGTTTAAATCCAGATTATGGCGATCGCCAGAAGTGTGGGAATTGGCAAGACCGGACTTTTAAGACACGCTCCAACGCTGGAGCCAAATCAAACTTTTTCCTTGACTCAAACAGGTAATATACGTTAGTCTAAAGACGTGGACCCGAGAAGCTCGCACGCTGCTGTGATAGTCACAATACGGTAGCAGGGGGTTACTCGGGTCCGCTGCTTTTTGGCTCTCAAATCACAGTAAAGAATCCAGGACCAGAGGACCCGGCTTTGAGCTGCCCCCTGGAAGGGGTTACAATACCACCGGATCCGCTCTCCCCGGTTAGCGCTCAGCATTCAACTATCAGCTATCAAGTCGTTGAGAATATGAACCGCAGAACCGCAGAACAAGGAACCGCAGAATATCGAAGTGAAAAACATTGTCTTACTCCTTTTAAAAACTTCTGCTGTTCGAAATTCCTTGTTCGATATTCGATATTCAAAATCAAAACAGGCTGAATCCCGCTATGCGGGGAAGGACCAGGTTTCTTATATTTGATTAAAAAAGGCCCGCCTAGGCGGGCCTTCTAACTTTCCATCATCTATGTCTTTACAGTGGCCTGTAGATGGGATTTCCCTCCTCATCCTTGGGATAGTCTTCCCTTTCGGCAAAGCTATCACAGCCGCAGCAGCAATCACAATCCTCCTGATGCGCTAGAGGCGTACTTCCATGCTCACTTTCCATACGCTTCACCCCCTTGATTTCTCATTGTACATAACTTAACCACTGGCTAACCACTAGTCAAATCGAGAGATTTTAGATCTTAGATTTAGGATTTAAGAGCCCAGCCCTCTAACAATGACTTCTTGCAGTCTCAATCTGCATTCTGCAATCTACCTTGCCTTGACCGCCCCTGAGTCCCTTTGCTATCTTGTACCATGTAAGTGAGAAATCCCCGTTTAAAAACAAACACCGGTACTTTGTTACTATGAAGCCGAATCTTCTCATCCGTCTTACAGCAGTCGCCGGAATAGGTGCGAGCTTGCTCTTGCTGCTTTGCTCCCCGCTGCCCTATGCATTTGGTCAGCCGGAGGAAAAAGCGCAAGTTTCAGACCCCACCGAGAAAAATTGGACGCCCCCCCGCTTTTCTGAATATCATCGAAAACGCTCCCTGATGGTACAAAGTCAGATGGTTCATCGCTCTCCCGGGGTGCGTGACACCACGGTATTGGAGGCCATGCGCCAGGTGCCCCGACATCTTTTCGTCCCTTGGGCT
>JAUVTM010000196.1 GCA_030601545.1 Syntrophobacterales bacterium | reverse complement strand
AGTGGTGACGGGACTTCTCTGCTTCATATTTGCATGGAATGACTTCTTCTTTGCCTTTACCCTAACTTTCGTTGACACTCAGCTTCTCCCTGTATCCATCGTAGCCCTGAATTCATCCAAAGTTCCCTGGTGGAGCCTGAGCTCCTCTTCGTTGGTTGCGATTGTGCCTTTAGTTTTTTTAGCCATATGGCTTGAACGTTATTTGACTCGCGGGGCATTACTGGGTGCATTAAAATAGACTAACGCTGTTCGCCTCAAATATGAAGGTTTTAAACCAGGTGAATGTAAAAATATAACCACTTTAGATGTCTTAATTAAGAAAGGCAGTAGAATGGCAGAAGTACAGATTAAGGAACTATGCAAAGATTTTGGGAAAGTCAGGGCTGTGATTGATCTGAATCTTGATATACAGGACAAGGAAATGATTTGTTTTCTCGGGCCTTCAGGTTGCGGTAAGACCACCTCTTTGCGAATGGTGGCTGGCCTGGAACGTCCTACTTCTGGAGAGATATTTCTTGGAGGGAAAGATGTTACCCATATCCCGCCCAAGGATCGACACATAGCGATGGTTTTCGAAACCTATGCGCTATACCCACGAAAGACCGTCTTTGAGAATATGGCATTTCCATTAAGAATCAGGAAATTTTCAAATGATGAAATAAAGGCGAAGGTATTGGAGGCGGCAAAAATTCTGGATATCGAGGAGCTTCTCGACAGAGGTATTCGCCAGTTAAGTGGCGGGCAGAGACAGCGGGTGGCCATGGGCAGGGCAATCGTCAGAAAGCCTTCTCTTTTTCTAATGGATGAACCCCTCTCCCATCTCGATGCCAAATTAAGGACCCGTATGCGGGGAGAGCTCAAACGGCTTCAAAAAGATCTGGAAACGACAATGATCTACGTTACCCATGATCAGCTTGAAGCCATGTCCATGGCCGATCGAATTGTCGTGATGAATTCAGGCGTGCTACAGCAATTGGGTACACCTGATCAGGTTTTTAATAAACCGGTTAACGAATTTGTAGCCGGGTTTGTGGGTGATCCGCCAATCAATTTTATTGACGGACAGTGTACTGAGGAAAACGGGAAACTGTATTTCCAAAATGCTGTTTTGAAGATCGAGTTACCAGAAAAAACGGCTTCAAAAATAAGGGAAAAATGCCCCCACGGGTCTCTCCATATGGGCATTCGACCTTCCTATTTTAAGCTGCATCATGAGAGGCCGGATTTGCCCTCTATGCCAGCAGAGGTCTTTATCTCTGAACCTCTTGGAGAAGTGTTGGTTATCGATTTTTTGCTGGAGAAGAAAATTATCAAGGTGGTAACGAGCCCGGATGTAAAGGCGAATATGGGTGAAACCATGTGGTTATCTTTTGATTTCAATAGGGTGCATTTTTTTGATGCCCAGAGCGGAGCCATCATTAACTGAGGCCCATTGCCGCTGGATAGGGGATTGCGTCTATAAAAAAAGGAGTTGGATATGTCTAAACCAAAAGTAGCGATTGTACGAACCGGTGATGTGAAGGGAAATGCAGAGTTTTTGGGGGGAAAATTTGTCCGCTACAACGAAGATATTACCCAGTTAAAGACAAAAATTGCCGAAACCATTGATTTGGCAGTAGGTGGTATTGACAACATCATAGGTGAGGGTGAGACAGTCCTGATTAAACCCAACCTTGCTTTTCAAGCTCCACCAGAGAGCTTTTCCGTGGTTGATCCTCGGGTTATAGAGGCCTTTGTTGCTTACCTGAAGGAGAGTTCCAGAGCTAAAGAGGTCTGGGTGGGAGACAACCCTTCGCTGGGACAGCAAGTGGGACGGGCCAGACCTGCTTTTGAAGCCGCCGGTATGCGACGAGCGGCTGAAAGAGGAGGTGCGGATCGCATCATTTACTTTGATGAAGAGGAGCTTGTGGATGTGGAGGTGAAGGGAGCCGTGCTGTTCCGCCACGCCAAGGTTTTTAAGCCTTTCTTGGATGCGGATCGGGTCATTAACCTGCCAAAAATGAAGACCCATCTGGCTGGGACAGTCACCTTAGGAATAAAGAACTGGCAGGGTATCATCCCGAACGTGCACCCAAGCGGCGAACAGCAGGATGTTCACCGTCTGGACCTGGGTCAGAAGTGTGCCGATCTACTTCGTGTTCGTAGCGCTGATTTGACTTTTGTGGATGGGATCATTGCCATGGAGGGCCAGGGTCCGCACGCTGGCACACCCGTGGAGATGAACCTGTTTATCGCAGGAATGGACACGGTGGCTGTGGATGCCGTAACGGCCTATGTCATGGGCTTCGAAACAATAGAGATTCCAGCCGTTCGCATTGCCGCTACCGAGGGATTAGGCGAGAGGGAGATTGACAGAATCGAAGTGGTGGGGGCTCCGGTCGCTGATGTGCGCACCTTTTTCAAACGACCCATGAACGACCCCATTGGCCTGATCCCAGGTATTCATGTCATTGTCCAGCAGACATGTCCTGGATGCTTCGCCAACATACGGGGGGGGCTTGACAACTTCAATAATAATGTTGACACCAAAGACTTTATAGACAAAGCCGGCGAAATTTATATAGTTGCCGGCGGGGTGCCCGAATTCGAACCTGAGTGGGTTACTGATAAGCACCTGTTCATCCCCGGAGATTGCTGGAAGTATTTTCCGAGCAGAGAAAAGGTTGAAGAGGCCAAGAAATTGGCTAAAACCGTAACTGAATATCCCGGATGCGCACCGGTCTACATCTTTGCCCAGCTCAACGGAGATCTCCAGGCGCTTTATCAGAAGTGCGGTGGTGTTCTGTGCCCACAACCTGCATAAGTTTATTTTTCCTGGAATGAATTTGAGAATGGTGCGAAAACTGTCGTGGCGAGAAGAGATCAGACCGAATACTGGTTAGATTTAGGATTAATGCCCTATGAGCCTGCGTTTGCCATCCAGGAGCGGATCCTGGAAGCGCGTATGAGGGACCGATTGCCATCCACGATAATCCTGCAGGAAAACTCATCTGTTTTCACCATTGGGCGCACGGGCAGCCGTTCAAATATACTGGCCTCTGCGGACGAACTGCAAAGATTGGGAATCGAGGTGCTGGAAGTAAACCGCGGAGGTGACATCACCTATCACGGCCCCGGTCAGCTCATCGTCTCTCCTTTGCTCTACCTGGGTGACGTTGACCTCAATGCCAACCAATACCTGCACCGCCTTGAGGACGTGCTCATAGATTTACTGTCAACCTTCGGGATTCGGACATACAAGAAAAAGGATTATCCCGGAGTCTGGTGGAATCAGGCCAAGATTGGTGCAGTGGGAATTGCTGTGAAACACGGCTATACCTTTCATGGCTTCTCCCTCAACGTCAATCTTGATTTGGCTCCATTCAACCTGATTAATCCCTGTGGGGTCAGTCAGATGCTCATTACATCCCTCCATCAAATACTCGGGCATGAGATTCCGATAACAGAAATAAAAGAGAAACTTCATGAGATTTTGGTGGAGACGTTTTCTCTCAGCATGAGGGATGTTTCCTATAAGGAAGTCCAGGAGGTTTTGGTCTCTGGCAATGCCTGATCAATACGAAGAGGGTGTCCGAGGGAAGTCAGTTTATTCTAACAATGAAAACCTGTTCCTCTCCCGTTTAGCGGGATTTTCGATGGGCCAGGGTTTATACTTAAGGAGATAACATTATGAACTACGATATCGTTGTGCCCCCTACGGCCGATGGATCAGCAGAGGTCACCCTCGTTTCCTGGATAAAGGAGGTGGGCAGTCCTGTAAAAAAAGGAGAGGACCTCGCTGAAGCGACTACTGAGAAGATTACGCTGTACGTGACGGCGCCGGCAGACGGTACCTTACATGAGATAAATGTCCCGGTCGGTGAAAAGGTTCGTGTGGGCCAGGTTATCGGTGTCATGGTCGGGTAGTCAGGAGGGACAGATGAGATTGGCAAATAAGGTCGCCTTGGTCACGGGCAGCAGCCGTGGCATTGGGCGGGAAATCGCTTTAGGATTGGCCCGGGAAGGGGCAGACATTATCGTGAACTATCATCAACGAGAGGAGGCGGCCCGCAAGACAGCCAGTGAGATTGAGGATATGGGACGGCGAGCCTTGGTGGTACAGGCCGGAGTGACGGTCAGCGCCGAAGTGAAGCAGCTTATCCAGACTGGGGTGGAGAAGTTGGGGAGATTGGATATTCTGGTTAATAATGCTGGAACGTTCCCCATTAAACCTTTTGCCACGGTGAGCGAAGAGGAATGGGATAAGGTCATGAACCTTGAT
>JAUVTM010000336.1 GCA_030601545.1 Syntrophobacterales bacterium | reverse complement strand
CTGCCGCTTCGCTTCAGACGGGATTTCCGCTTCGCTCCAACAGGTTTCAGCCTCTAGGTTTCTTTTTCCTGACACCTGACACCTGACACCTGAATCCTTGAGATATGGTGCTTGGAGTTTGGGATTTCATGAAGGAGCACGATGGAAATGAGTTCAACCCGGTTGGATCTGGAATACTTGGTTGGGATACTCCGCAGGTGCGGTCTGATCAGCCCACGCCAGGAGAAGATAATCTACAAAAAAGCCCCTGTGCAGCAGGAAAAGCTGGCCCAAATTTGCAGGGTCAAAAGAGGGGGATTCTCCGCCCAGAGCTGCGATGCTGAGATTACACCAGTGGATGTTCTGGCCTCCATGGAACTGGAGCCGGGAGAGGGTGCAGATGGCCGTCTTGATGAAGAGGCCATCATGAGGGCAGTGGCGGCTGAACTGGGCATGGCTTTCAAGAAAATTGATCCGTTGGAACTGGATTTGGAGTTGGTAACCCAAACCATTCCAAAGAGCTTCGCCCTGAAACACACGGTGCTCCCGGTGGAAAGTTCCCTGGAGACCATTACCGTGGTGGTCTATGATCCCTTCAATCGCCAGGTTCTGGAGGATATCGAGCGGGTCACCCAGAAACGGGTAGAAGCGCTGATCAGCACCAAAAGTGACATTATCAAGACCATCTCGGAGTTCTATGGATTCAAGAGTTCAATTGTTGCCGCTGACAATCAGATGAGCCGGCCCTTAGTGGACCTGGGGAACCTGGAACAGTTGACCCGGCTGCAACCGACCGACGAGATCTCCTCCAGCGACCAACACATAACCAATGCGGTGGACCACCTGTTCACGTACGGCTTCGATCAGCGTGCCAGTGACGTCCACATTGAGCCCAAGCGGGACCAAACCATTGTGCGGCTTCGCATCGACGGACTCCTGCATACCATTTACCGGATACCCAAGAGTGTGCATCCGGCAATTCTTTCGAGGATCAAGGGTTTGGCTCGGATGGACCTTGCCGAGAAACGACGGCCTCAGGATGGGCGCATCAAGGTGGAACGAAGCGGCAAGGAGGCGGAAATTCGGGTTTCAACCGTGCCGGTGGCGTTCGGTGAAAAGGCGGTGCTCCGCATTCTGGATCCTGACATTCTTTTGCAGGACCTCGAGGGGCTGGGATTTGCATCGGCCGACTTCATTAAATACCGCAAGCTCATAGAGGTGCCCAACGGCATTGTTCTGATTACCGGTCCTACCGGCAGTGGTAAGACCACTACCCTGTATTCCAGTTTGCGTTTTCTTGTCAGTGAACGGAACAACATTACCACTATTGAAGACCCCATTGAGATGGTCCATGAGCAGTTCAACCAGATTGCTGTGAAGCCACAGATCAATCTCACCTTCGCCAACATCCTCCGCCATGTTCTCCGCCAGGACCCTGATATCATCATGATCGGTGAGATGAGAGACCTGGAAACGGCAAGCAATGCCGTGCAGTCGGCCCTCACCGGCCACCTCGTTCTCAGCACCTTGCACACCAACGATGCAACCAGCGCCATAATCCGGCTCATTGATCTGGGAGTTCAGCCCTTCCTGCTCTCCTCCACCCTCACGGGAGTGGTGGCCCAACGGTTGGTGAGAAGAATTTGCCCTCATTGCGAGGAAGCATACCGGATGCGGGTTGCTGATCTGGCTCCCTTGCCATTGGGCAAGAACCCGGAGAGAGAACTGGAACTCAAGATGGGCAAGGGCTGCCTGCAGTGTCGAAATACCGGTTACCTGGGACGTACCGGCATCTTCGAGGTGTTGCCCATGAGCGAAAAGCTGGGGAGGCTCACGAACCGTAGAGCCCCGCTGGCGGGTCTGCGAGAAGTGGCCTCTG
>JAUVTM010000226.1 GCA_030601545.1 Syntrophobacterales bacterium | reverse complement strand
TCAAAGAGAGGGTCGACAGCGAGTAATATTTACTGTCGACTCGGCCTTGTCAACAGCTGCTTGTTCGGCGCCACCATTCAGCGGGGAGTTCAATGAAGGCTCACTCGCTTTCCACCCGTTAGCTCCACTGTCGGTCATCAGTAAGTAAAGATTTCGGTCCAATTCAGTTGTCAGATGTCGGGTGTCAGTATTAAGGTTTCAGGTGTCAGGTGTCAGGTTTCAGTACTTTGTTTTTTTCCCTGACACCTGAACACTGACACCTGAAACCTTTTTGTTGTGATTTGTGATAGTGATACAACCATGAGCTCATGGAGAACAGCTAAACGGAAACGGAGACCCTGGCTGCTGCTTGCTATTGCGCTGGGCCTTGCTTCGGCTTTCTTTTTAGGAAAGCAAATTTTTTTCGGCCCGGAATCAACCACTCCTCATTCCAGAATTCGCGATTCTGTCCCGGTGCGAGCTGCCGGCACACGGAAGGTGCATCTTTATTTTACCAACCGCAAAGGCCGCTTTCTACAAGCCGAGGAAAGAAAGATACAGGCCAAAGACACCGTTTCTGCTATTGACGCCATTGTCAGTGCTCTTTTGGAGGGGCCTGAGGATGCCAAACTTGTGTCCACCATCCCAGCCGGCTCTAAGCTTCTCCATACATTTATCACAGATGACGGTACTGCGTATGTGGACTTCAACCCCGAGCTCTCCCTTTTACATCCCGGCGGGGTCACCGCTGAACGGCTCACTATTTTTGCCATCGTTAACTCACTTGTGTTGAATCTTGACTCTGTTGAACGGGTGCAATTGCTTCTGGAGGGCAAACCCGCACCCACTCTCGCTGGTCACCTGGACATTCGCCTTGCTCGGACGGCCAATCTCCTGATCGTCCGCTGACAAATCGGGGCCCCACCCCGATGAACTAATGGAATGATGGAGTGGTGGAGCATTGCAAAATATCAAATTCCAAGCAGCAAATCTCAGGGTGTCAGGTGTCGGGTGTCAGGTGTCAGTACTTTGTTTTTTCCCTGACACCTGAACACTGACACCTGAAACCTCCACCCGTCCTGAACACTGAACACTGAAACCTCATTCATTGTGATTTGGAATTTCTATTCCTGCAATATTCTAGCGTTCCAGCAGAGCAGAGAAAGTAAGTAAGGCTCACATGCAGTCCTTTATGGACCAGATTTCATAGAGTCCTCACAAAGTTGAACTATCATGTCCGAAGGCAAAAGATTAAAAAACATGCGCAATATAGGCATCATAGCTCACGTCGATGCTGGCAAGACCACGGTCACCGAGCGCATACTCTACTACACCGGCAAATCGCATAAGATGGGTGAGGTCCACGACGGCGAGGCTGTCATGGACTGGATGGAGCAGGAGCAAGAGCGAGGTATCACCATTACCTCAGCTGTTACTACCTGTCGTTGGCGAAGTAATGAAATCAACCTGATAGACACGCCTGGACACGTGGATTTCACCATTGAGGTGGAGCGTTCTCTCAGGGTACTGGATGGTGCTATTGGGGTCTTCTGTGCTGTTGGGGGTGTTGAACCACAGTCCGAGACAGTATGGCACCAGGCAGACAAATACCGGATCCCTAAAATCGCCTTCATCAACAAAATGGACCGCCTTGGTGCAGATTTCCTTGGCGCCGTGGATCAGATGCGGGAAAAGCTAGGGGCTCGACCACTGATAGTGCAAATGCCCATGGGCGCGGAAGCAGACTTCTCCGGTGTCATTGATTTACTTGAGATGCAAGCAGTGTGCTGGGATGACTCCACTCTAGGACTTGCCTATGAGTACATGCCCATTCCCCCGGAATATGTTGAAGATGCCCAGGCAAAACGGGTCGAACTCCTTGAATCTCTCGCAGAGCTTGATGATACCATCATGGAGAAATACCTGGCGGATGAGATACTTGAACCGAAAGATCTGCTCTCGGCAATCCGCCAGGCCACGCTCAACCTGGAAGTGGTTCCGGTACTGTGCGGTAGTGCTTTGAAGAATAAGGGCATCCAGCTTCTCCTGGATGCTATTGTTGATTGCTTGCCTAGTCCCCTGGACGTTGCGGCTGTGGTTGGAATTCATCCCAAAAGTGGAGAAAAAGAGATCCGCTCAAGCAGTGGCCAGGAGCCTTTTGCAGCTCTTGCCTTTAAGATCCAGATGGATCAAGGGCGCAGGCTCACCTATGTAAGGGTATATTCAGGAACAGTGGCCGCGGGATCTGCAGTCTACAATGTCAACCGGAAGCAGAAAGAAAAGGTTGCCCGCATATTCCAAATGCATGCAAATAAGCGCGAAAAACGCGCAAGAGTCGGTGCCGGTGAAATAGTGGCCATGGTAGGCCTCAAATCTACCATCACAGGGGATACCATTTGTGATCCAAAACACCCCATTATGTTGGAACATATTGAGGTTTATGAACCGGTAATATCCATCGCCATGGAGCCGCGCACTCGGGCCGATGAGGAGAAGACTCTTCAGTCCCTTGAAAAGCTGGCGATAGAGGACCCCACTTTCCACTTCCGTCAAGATCCGGATACGGGGCAGACCATAATCTCGGGAATGGGCGAACTTCACCTGGATATTCTTGTCAATCGATTGCTGCGAGAATACTCGGTCCAGGTAAATATTGGAAAACCACAGGTGGTCTATCGCGAGACTATTACCGTCGCCGTCGAGGCCAAATCCACCTTTGACCGGGAAATCGCCGGAGTTCCCCATTACGCCCAGGTGGAACTACATCTGGAGTCAAGACCGAGAGGCAAGGGCAACCTTTTTCGCGAGTTGGTTCGGGATGGCTCTATACCGCCCTCCTTCATTCCTGCAGTGGAGGAAGGTGTGATGGAGTCACTGGAAAGTGGTGTTATCGCTGGGTATCCCATAGTGGATGTAGAGGTTGCAGTCATTGGGGGTACACTCAAGGAGCAAACCGCAAGTGAGCTGGCTTTTAAAGTCGCAGCAGCAGCAGCCCTTCAGGAAGGTTGCAGACAGGCGCAACCGCAGCTCCTCGAGCCCATAATGTCGGTAGAAATAATCGTTCCTGAGGAATTCACTGGCGAGGTAATCAACGACCTCAACATACGTAAAGGTAAGATAGAAGGGGTTCACTCTAAACGCTCAGTGAAAATCATCCACGCTACCGTGGCTCTGTCTCAGATGTTTGGTTATTCAACCTCACTGCGCTCCGCCAGTCAGGGGAGAGCAACCTTCACCATGCAATTCTCCCACTTCGACAGTCTGGTGGAGAAAAAAGAACTGTATGTTTAGTTGTGGATGTGAGATGTGAGACTTGTAGTGCTTAGTGCCTACTTGTTGGATAGCAGGCTGCTGAAAAACTCAACATTTTGAGTACGAGCATCAGACCCGTCATTCCGGAAGGCGCGAAGCGTCTATCCGGAATCCAGAAAAAACAATAGTTTACTGGATACCGGATCTCAACTTCGTCTCGTCCGGTATGACGTTTGGGGCCGTTTCCAGGCTTTTTCAGCAGCCTGTTAGTCCCTAGTTAGCTCTAGCCACTTTAGCGTCGCTTGCAGGATCTGCTGATATACTTCGTCCTGGGTGCGGTCGGCAGACTTGGGCAAACGAAAGGAGTGATCACCAGCTTGAATTATCGTGCCCTACTGCTTCTTTGCTTCACGGTGCGCATCGCTCC
>JAUVTM010000029.1 GCA_030601545.1 Syntrophobacterales bacterium | reverse complement strand
ATTGGTGACTACCGATCTACTTCAGGTACAACGATATCGATGCTTCCCAAGATGGAAATGGTATCCGCTACCAGGGTTCCGGGCAGCACCTCAGTGAGAACCTGCAGGTTACCATATGATGGAACTCTGGCCTTGAGTCGGTAGGGATAGGAGGTTCCGTCGCTGACAATATAGAAACCCACAGCACCGCGGGCAGATTCCACTGCGAAGTAGTAGTCGCCCCGGGGCGGTCTCACCTTGTGAGGTACCGCTGCTTTGATCGCCCCGTCAGGCAACCCCTCCAGTGCCTGTTCGATGATGTGTAAACTTTGCTCCATCTCCTGCAACCGGACCATGTAACGATCGAGGGCGTCCCCTTTGGTGCCGGTGGGAATCTCGAAATCCAGCTCCGAATAAACCGAATAGGGTTCAGCCTTACGGACGTCATATGGCACTCCAGCAGCTCGCAGAATCGGCCCGGTGCAGCCGAAGCGCAGGGCAAGCTCCCGGTTTATCACCCCCACATCCTTGGCTCGATGGATGAAAATTACATTCTTGGTAACCAGATTATGATAGTCATCCCAACGACTACGCAGCCGTTCAACGAATTGCTTCGTCGCAGTGATGAATTCGTCGTCCACATCCTTGGCCACCCCACCGAAAAGGCAGTAACTGTAAGTGAGACGGGAGCCACTGACACGGTCCAGAATATCCAGGATGTTCTCCCGATCATCGAAGCAGTAGAGGAACGGGGTAAAGCCTCCCAGGTCCATAACATAGGTGCCGAACCAGAGCAGGTGGCTGGAGATGCGATTGAGCTCGGCACAGATCACCCTGATGTACTCAGCTCGTGGAGGCACCTCAATGCCGGCCATCTTCTCTACCGCGGCAACGTAGCCGTGGTTAAGAATCAGACCTGCAAGGTAGTCCATCCGTGAACTGTTGGGGAGAAATTGTTCATAGAGGTGGCTCTCCGCCATCTTCTCGTGGCCACGATGGCCGTAGCCGATGATCGGGTCTGCCTCAACAATGTACTCCCCATCCAGTTTGAGAAAAAGGCGCAAGACCCCATGGGTACTAGGGTGCTGTGGCCCCATGTTCAGATAGAAGGTTTGCTCAGTTATGGGCTCAAGGAACTCATTCGCCATAGATCTCTTCCGTGCTTCTGAAGGCGTGGACCTTGCCGTAATCTTTCAAGAGCGGGTAAAAGTCAGCGTCCTCCGGGAGGAGAAGCCGACGTAGGTCTGGATGGTTGTCAAAATGAATCCCAAAAAACTCGAACACTTCCCGCTCATACCAGAGAGCCGCGTCGTAAATGCTGCCGATGGAGACCACCGATTCATTTCTGGACAGTTGTACTCGCACCAGCACCCGGGAGATACTTGTGCACGAGTTGAACTGGTAGATGATCTGAGGACCGTTGGTAAAATCCACCGCAGTGATTGATTCCAGAAAACAGTCGGCCGCGCGGGCTGCTTTGGCCACAGCCTCCACCTGATCGGCCCTGGCCTTTATTTCCAATAAGCAGCCGTCTTTTTCATAATCCCGCGGGACCATGTCCCCCGGTTCAACGACTTTTGACAATTCTTCTTTTAAATCTTCTAAGGACATTTCGTTTTTCGCCTTTGGTGATTAAGTCCTCTAAAGCCAGAAATCCCTGAATTAACCCCTCGGGTCGAGGTGGACACCCGGGCACGTAAACATCCACCGGTACGATGAGGTCAGCCCCCGGCACAATGGCATATTGACCTTCATACTCGAACGGCCCCCCGGAAATTGCACAGTTGCCCATGGCAATGCACCATTTGGGCGCTGGCATCTGCTCCCAAAGGGTGACTATGATGGGGGCCATTTTTTTGGAGATGGTGCCCGCTACGATCATCAAATCCGACTGCCGGGGCGAAGGGCGAAAGACCCCAGCGCCAAAGCGATCCAAGTCAAAACGGCTGGCCCCGGCTGCCATCATCTCAATGGCGCAACAGGCCAGGCCAAAGGTCATGGGCCAGAGGGAATTGGCCCTACACAGGTTGAGTACCTCTTCTACAACCGCGAGTTGCACGCGGGCGCCAGGGGCTATCTCCTTTTCTGCCAAGTGAAAACTCCTTTACGCCAAGCGTAGACAATGGCCAGAGACAGAATACCGATGAAGATAACGATCTCGATGAAGTCGCGAATGAAAAATCCCTTGTTGTATGCCAGAGCTACGGGAAAGAGGAAGAGAACGTCCACGTCGAAGGCAAGAAAGATGAGGGCGTAGATATAATAAGCAACGCTGAACTGTATCCAAGCGCTGCCAATTGCGGGCATGCCGCTCTCATAGGTCTCTGCCCGCTTAACCCCGACGCTTCGGCCGCCAATCAACCAGGAAGCAATGATCGGCGATACCGCAAAGAGCGCAGCGACCAACAAGAACGCTCCCACGTAAACAAAGTCGTGTAAGGCTTGCGCGGTCATCATATATTCTCAACTCTTTGGTGGGCAAGGCCACCGGCAAGCACAACAGCCGCAAATGTTGCCACTTTGTTCTGTGAACGAGAATGAGGTGGGAGAAAAACACTTGGTGATGATTATCACAAACGAGGTGTTTTGTAACAGATATGGCTACGACCGTCAAGGTAAAAAGAGTAATTTTCTCATGCATCGAATAAATACCTGTGCGAGAGCTTTTCCAGTCCTGAGGTACTCGTATATAAAGACAGCCGTTCGGGCTATGTTCATAGAGTTTTCGGGCGCAGATGGGGTTGGTCACGCTGATGTACCTCAATGCTGTAACGCTAGAAAAAATGGGGTAATTTCTGATGAAATTCCTCTTGTACAATGAAATGAAAAAGGTTATAGTTCCTCGCTGGAAAAAATGATATTATTCACAAGCTGACGAGAGTCCCTGTTGCACGAGCTGATTTTTTGTCGATTGTGAACCCGGTCTGTCCAAATGGTCAGCGGTTTTAGCTCACTCATTTCAGCCGACAAGGAGCACAAAATGGCCGGTCCGACACCTGGGCAAAGCACCAGATCCGATGATCCCTTCAGGATGTACGCCTCGCCTGTAGGCGCTGGTTTTTTGCAGAAAGCTAACAAGATTTTTGAAGATTTTCCCGTCTCCAAATACATTCTTTTCTTCGTGATTTTTTCCATTGAAGTAATCATCGCTTTCTGGTTCTCTATCTACCTTGTTCCCTGAGTAGCTCTGGCCCCGATGAATACACTGCAAAAACATAATCCTTATCGATGAGGAATGAGTACATTATCTCATCACAGTAAGTCCTAAAATTCACAAAGCTAATGACTCTTGAAAAAATGTGTGCTATATGTACAAATCCATTTTTCCTACCTGTGGCCGAGCAGGCCAGTAAAGCCGGATGGAATCTCTGCAGCAACTCCATGGGAACGGTTCCCCATGATGCTGAAGATTGTCTTATGGCCCTAAGCACTGACTGGACTAAAAGAGGGAATTCATGGACGAGAAAATCCAACTAACCATCAACGGGCAAGGAGTAGAAGCCGAAGCAGGGAGCACCGTTTTACAGGTCGCCAGGCAAAACAACATTTACATTCCTACACTCTGCTACAACGAAGTCCTTAAACCCATAGAAAGTTGTCGCCTCTGCGTGGTTCAGGTGGAAGGGGAACCACACTTCCAGGCCTCCTGCAGTACTAAAGTCCAAGAAGGAATGGTGGTAACCACTGACTCGGAGGAGATTCAGCAGACTCGTAAGCTCATGCTCGAACTCCTCCTCAAGGAACACTATGGTGACTGTATTGCCCCCTGTCAACTGACCTGTCCTGCCGGCATCGACATTCAGGGATATATTGCCCTCATCTCCCAGGGCCAGTACATTGAGGCGCTCAAGCTCATCCGAGAGCGTCTTCCCATGCCACTCACCATTGGTCGGGTCTGCCCTCATTTCTGCGAATACAAATGCAACCGCACCTTGGTAGAAGAACCCATCAATATCAATCATCTCAAGCGTTTTGTAGCCGACTACGAAATGCACTCAGGAAAACGAAACCCTCCCCCTCTGGCAGAGTTCTCTGGACGCAAAGTGGCCATCATAGGTGGTGGGCCTGCAGGCCTTTCGGCAGCCCATTATCTCCGTCGTCTGGGACATGGCAGCACCATTTTTGATGCCATGCCTGCGCTAGGTGGCATGCTCCGCTACGGTATTCCCGAATATCGTTTACCCAAGAAGATCCTGGATTGGGAGATTGACGGTATTCTGGAGTTGGGCAACATTGAAGTAAAACTGGAGGTCAAGTGGGGAGAAGACTTTACCATAGAATCCCTGAGACAAGAAGGATATGACGCCTTTCTGCTTGCTATCGGCGCTTGGGATACGCGAAAACTAGGCATAGTGGGTGAAGATCTCCAGGGTGTCTGGTCTGGTGTGGACTTTCTTGTTGATCTTACTCTCGACAAGCCAGTTGACATTGGCAAAAACATAGCCATTATCGGTGGTGGGAATGTTGCCATCGACGCGGCCCGCAATAGTGTGCGCATGGGTGCAGATACTGTAACCATAATTTACAGACGCTCCCGTGATGAGATGCCCGCCAGCCCTGAAGAGATCCATGGTGCGGAGGAAGAGGGAGTCCGGTTTCATTTCTTGGCCGCACCTGTCCGGCTCTTTGGAAGCAATGGCAAAGTGGAAAAACTGGAGTATGTGAAGATGGAGTTGGGTGAGCCGGACGCCAGCGGCAGGCGTCGACCGGTGCCCATGGAAGGTTCTGAAACCTTAATCCCCACTGATATGGTGATCGCCGCCATCGGTCAATTCCCCGATCTCTCCCCGGTGGAATCCGACAAAGCTGTCGAGGGAATTCCCACCACCCGGTGGAATACCTTCGGTGCTGATTCGGACAGCTTGTACACCGGTCTAGACGGTGTTTTCACCGGCGGTGACGTCTATCGTGGCCCTGAAACCGCGGTGGGAGCTCTGGCTGACGGTCGCAAGGCGGCAATGGCCATACACCTCTATCTGCGCAACCAAGAGGTGCATGGCGAAGCCAAGCCATTTAACATCTTGAAAGGGGATCTGGAAGCCATTGAGAAGGAACAGTTTACCACCAGGATTACCTCAGCCTCTCGCGAGCTCATGCCTGAACTGGAGCCGAGTGTGCGCATCAAGAGCAACGACCAGATCGAGTTGGGTCTCTCAGAAGAAAGCGCCATGAGAGAAGCTGATCGCTGTCTTGCCTGTGGGTGCATGGATGCTTTCGACTGCAGACTTCGCAGGTTCGCCTTTGAGTTCGGGGTAGAAACCACCACCCGTCTCATGCCTCAGATAGCTCTGGACGAAATCTCGCTTCGCGACTCCCACCAGTTCATCGCTTTGGATCCCAACAAGTGCATTCGCTGTCGACAGTGCTACGAAGCGTGCTCCTACTTCCAATGTTCTGATGCCATTGACTTTGAGGATACTCCCACTTTCAATACCAACTGTGTCTCTTGCGGCCTGTGCCTGGATCTGTGCCCCACCGGGGCCTTGGAGGAACGAATCAGTGAGGGCCAACCCGGTCCACTTGATTATGAGCAGGTGGAGACCTTCTGCCCCCACTGCGGCTGTGGTTGCAATCTGGTGCTGAACCTCAAGGGAGATAAGCTCTTTACTGTGACCACCCGACTCTCAGCAGCGCCAAGTTATGGGCACACCTGCCGTCAGGGCCGGTTTGACAGCTTTGACTATCTGTCGAGCCCTGAGCGGCTCAAAGCTCCCCTGGTAAAAAGAGACGGAAAACTGGTGGAGGCCAGCTGGGATGAGGCCTTAGAGCGGGTGGCCACTGAATTGAAGCGACTGCAAGAGGAGCACGGTCCACGTTCTCTAGCAGCCATAGGTTCTCCGCGAGCCACCAATGAGGCCAATTACTTGCTGCAAAAGATCTTTCGTGCTCAACTGGGATGCAACAACCTGGATTACCCGGGAGGCCAATCTCATCAGGCCACCTTGACAGGTCTCGCCAAAACGCTGGGCACAGGAGCCATGACCAGTTCTTTGAGTGAGATTGAAAAGGCGGAAGTCATCTTCGCACTGGGTAACCTGATCGAAGAAAACAATCCCATAGTTGCCACAGCCCTGCGGAGAGCCAGCCGGACCCACGGCAACCGACTCATTACCTTGAGCTCCGCTGAAGTAGAGCTGGGTAGATTCGCCGAACCTGCTTTTATCATTCCCAAAGAAAACAAACTCGACTTTCTCCAAAGCCTTATCAAACTGCTGCTTGAATTGAACCTCTATGATAAGGACTTTGTGGCTGCCAATACAAACGGTATCGAGACCCTCGAAAAATCCCTGGCCCAGGTGGACCATTTAGAGACAGTGGCTCGAGCCGACATTCTGCCAAGCACCTTTGAGGAGATCGTCCGAGCCCTTGCAAGCGCTACGTCTGTCGCCTTTGTCTACTCAGAAGATTTTACTGCTGATGCTAGGGGCGCCAGGAAGGTCGAGGCCATAGCTAACTTGGCTATGCTCACCGGACGCTTGGGGCAGCCACATAGTGGAATCTATCCGCTGTATCGTCATATTAATGCACAGGGAGCAATGGATATGGGAATGAGTCCTTCTTGCTACCCTGGCCATGTAAGCGTATCAGATCTGCAAGGCAATGATCGCTTCAGCAACGTATGGTCCGGTCAGTTACCCGACAGCCCGGGCTTTAGTTACAGAGAAACAATTGAATCCGCTCATCAGAACAAAGTTAAGGGCCTCTTTCTCATGGGAGAAAATCCCATCGCCACCGAACCTGAAAGGGAGAAAATTCAGGAGGCCCTGAAACAGGTTGAATTTCTCGTTGTACAGGACATGTTCCTTACCCAGAGCGGTGAACTGGCGGATGTGGTTCTGCCTTCCACGGGATTTACAGAGCAGGAGGGCACTCTTACCAACACAGAGCGAAGAACCCAGAAACTCAGGCCGGCTCTGACCGCTCCTGATGGTCCGCTCCCCGACTGGCGCATTCTCGCCGATCTTCTAAACCAATTAGATACTGGAACCTCATACGCTGATGCCCAGTCTGTTTACCAGGAAATCATCACGGTGGTGCCCTTCTACGAAGGGCTAACGTATGACCGCCTGGAAGAAGGCGGCCTGCAGTGGCCTTACACAGAGAAAAACTCTAGCGGCATGCTAACATTGGACGATCTAAAGAAGCCTTTGGAGTTTGCGGTTGCTGACTGATTACTACGTTCGTCTGGACCTTGGGGGTGTTTGAACAACAATCAACGGACCACGGACGCACTTGCATTTTCCTATTGAAAATATTGAACTATTAAGCTATATAATAGGACTTAACGAAACCTAACGAGGCAAGGATGATATTTACTCGGCAGTGGGACGGTCTACTTAGCCTGGGGCTTTTGCTCCTTCTGGGCCTTTTGTGCCTGTGCGGCCCGCCCATTGCCTTTGATGGTCGCTGACCACCTGCCGGACGAAACTAACAAGGGCCATGGGCAAAAAGCTCATGGCCTTTTTCATTTTAGATTGCAGAGTGCAGATTGAAGATTTTTCCTGAGAGGTGAGAAAGCGAGGAACTTAAGAACAATATCTGCAATCTAAAATCTAAAATCGGAAGGAGGTGGTGAGCATGGGGCTGGCTCTTGCAGCGAACGAAGCGGCAGATGAATCTGACCTTCCTCTAACCCCTTCTATTTTTGGAGGCAATCATGGCAACAAAGAAGATAGTCATTTTCGACACCACCTTGAGAGACGGCGAGCAGGTACCTGGTGCCAAACTCAACGCCAAGCAAAAGTTGGAAATCGCCTTCCAACTGGAAAGACTTGGCGTAAACGTGATCGAAGCCGGCTTTCCCTGCTCTTCACCCGGAGACGCCCAGGCCGTCAAGATGGTGGCCCGAGAGGTAAGAAAGCCCATCATAGCTGGCCTGGCCAGAGCGGTTGAGCAGGATATAGACATTTGCTGGGAATCCGTTCGTGAGGCTGAGCAGCCCAGGATACATGTGGTCTTAGGCTCATCGGACATCCATGTTCAGAAAAAGCTTCGCATGGATCGTGACAAGGCCATGAAACTGGCGGTAGAGTCAGTCAAATATGCCAAAAGTTTCTGCCCGGATGTGGAATATTCCACCGAAGATGCCTCTCGCACTGATTTTGGATATCTTTGTCTGGTGATTGACGAGGTCATCAAGGCGGGGGCAACCACCATAAATATCCCCGATACCGTGGGCTATGCCACCCCTGATGAATTCGGCGATCTCATTCTCCGTCTGCGGGAAAACATCCCAGCCTTGGACAAGGTAACCCTGAGTGTTCATTGCCACAACGATCTTGGTTTGGCTGTGGCCAATTCTGTCGCTGCCGTGCGCAACGGTGCCCAGCAGGTGGAGTGCACCGTCAATGGTATCGGTGAACGGGCAGGGAACGCTTCAATGGAAGAGATAGTAATGACCCTGCGCACCCGACCAACTGTTTTCCAAGCCCATACTGACATCAACACCAAAGAGATTTATCGGACCAGCCGGATGGTCAGTCGACTGATGAACATTCCGGTTCAGCCCAACAAGGCCATTGTGGGCGCCAACGCTTTTGCCCATTCTTCCGGTATTCACCAGGACGGCATTCTCAAGGATCGCAGCACCTACGAGATCATGAGGCCGGAAGATGTGGGTATCAAAGAGCATTCCATGGTTTTAACCGCCCGCTCTGGGCGCGCCGCCGTGCGTCATGAGCTCAAGGATCTCGGTTTTGAGTTGGAAAAGGAATTGTTTGAGCGGGTATTCCAGCGTTTCATTGATGTGGCGGATCGGAAAAAGGAGATCACTGCCAAGGATCTCAGCAGTATTGTGGAAATTGAAATCTCCAAAGTGCCTGAAACCTATACCTTCCTTGGCATGCAGTTCATGAGCGGTGACCAGACCACGCCGCTTTCGTCGGTCCGGCTCAAGAAAGGGGATGAGATCCTTACGGACGCGGCCATAGGAAACGGCCCGGTGGATGCCACCTATCGCTGTATAGAACGCCTCGTCGGCTATCAAGGCAAACTTATGGAATACGACATCAAGGCGATCACCACCGGGAAAGACGCTCTCGGGGAAGCCATGGTCCGAGTGGAGATAGAGGGGCGGGCCTATTCGGGCGTCGGCACCAGTCCGGACGTCATCGAGGCCAGTGCCCGGGCATATCTTAATGCTTTCAATCGGTTCTTCGCCAATAATGTCTAACGAAAACGAGGGCGGGAAGATAATTCCCGCCTTTTTCTTTTTTCCGAGCGGTGCCCAGGAAAAGTGACAAATTCGAAATCCCAAGCACCAAATTGCAAGGTTTCAGGTGTCGGGTTTCAGGTGTCAGGAAAAAGAAACATAGAAGCTGAAACCTGAACACTGAGACCTGAGACCTTAGTCATTGTTATTTGCCCTTCGACTAGGCTCAGGGTGGTGAGCTTGTCGAACCATTTGTTATTTGGGTTTTGTGATTTGTAATTTCCATGCTTCAATCTGCAATCTACAATCTAAAATCTAATATCTCACATCAGAACTAGCCTTCCTCCAGACCACCACTTTCGGCCACCTGCTCCACCAATGCTTCGAAGAGCAAAACCATGTCTTGATTCGCTTTGCGCAGTCTCTTGGACAGCTCTTTGGCAATGGCCCTGGTTACCAAAAGGCCAAGCCGGGGATCCTCCTCTCCCAGTTGGTTGAAATCTTCCCGATTAATAACTAGAAATTCGCAATCAGTTTCGGCAAGCACCGAGGCAGAACGAACTTCTCTGTCTAGCAGAGCCAGTTCACCGAAAAAGGCATCTTCATCGTCCTTCAAGGTGACGATGGTATACCGTTCTTGATCGAGAGTCCGTTTGATAATCCTGACCCTACCTTTTTGAAGAATATATAACTCGCTACCTTCTGTCCCTTCGCTGAGCACCTCAACTCCTGCTTTGCACTGCTGCCAAGTAACGATGCGTGCCAGTTTGGTCAGTCTCTCCTCGTCATCTTTGACAGTGTGAAATAGTTTAATCTTTCTCAGTTTTTCAATGACGCCCTGCTCATCCATTTCGCATATCCCATTTTGGCCATTTCTCATTTTCCATTTGGTAATTTGGTGCTTGGAGTTTGGGATTTCATAAGTTCGCCTTACCCCACCACTCCATTACTCCAGCCTTCTCCTGCCTTCTGCCCTCTCCTTAGTGCCTAGTAAATCAGGCTTGAATCAGTATCGCCCGGGAGTATGATTTAAGCTCATATTCTGGCCCGGGATTGAACACCGGCAGATTCCCTCGCAGCTCTTTTACCTCTTGGAGATTGGATACCAGCCGGGAGATGTCCGGGGTCTTCTGGGCCTCCTGGAGTGCTTCTCGCTTGCGCTGGAAAATGTTGCCGGTATTTTCCAATATGCCGATGAGGATGGTGTTTTCAGCCTCCATAAAATATTTGCTGAGATTGGCAAAGGTATCCCCCACGAACTGGGCCGGGAAGTTTTTGGTGACGAGCCGACTACCCTCCACATCGAGTAAACCTTGTATGATGTGGGCAATGCCAGAAGCCGCCGTGGCGTTAGCCAGGAGAATCCTATTGTATTCGCGGCTCAAGACAATCTCGTCGCAATGGACATTTTCCAGGTAGCGCTTGAACTTTGCATCAATCAGTTCCACGCACGTGTATATATCCTTGGATATTGTTTTGATGGTCAGAACGCTCATGACAGTGCGCGCATCCACTTCCTGATCGGACGCCTGGGTGCTGTTGTCTGCGAGGACAAGCACTTTGGCGGCTTGCTTGATATTGGCGCGGAGCAGGACATTCTCCTCCACGTAGTCACCCCGGACAAAGCGAATGTTTTGGAGACTCGGACGGGAGCGTAAATTCTCCACTTCCACCGGTTCCACCGTACTCACTACAACAATGTCCTCATCGGAAAGATCCGGGTTAACCCTGAGTATGTCCTCAAGCACTGAGACCATCTCATTTTTCCAACCACAGATAACAAAATGCTTTTTTACTTTTTTCTGATCGGCCAAGCCGCTCCCCTCCTTGATCTTCCATTCCACCAGCCAGGATGCAATCCCACCGGTGACCATGCCCAAAAGCCCAATGCCAAATAACATGACCAAAATGGCAACAAATCGTCCGCCGGTGGTCAAAGGAACCTTATCACCGTAGCCAACGGTGGCGGCAGTGACAAGGGTCCACCAGATTGCGTCCCACAGGCTATGAAAACTCTGGTTGGCAGGGTATTCAAAGAGCAGCACCCCCAGGGAACTCAGTAAGAAAACAAGCAGAATGGCACCGAGCACCGGGAAAGTGCGATTCTTTATCAGCCGTCTCATGATGGGACCGAACCGTTTCCTCCTGTGGACAGCCGGTCTATGGAGTTCTTCTCGCATGTGCCGATTCACCTCATGCCAGCCGCACGCAACGATACTCTACACGCGATTCCAAGGCTGATCAAGTTCAAACGAGACCTAATAATTATCTTGGCAAAACAGCTGAACCATGATAGATTGATAATGGTCCCAATGAGCGGGAGCCATCACGGTTGGCCTGAGAAAGATAGTTTTACAGGGCCTACTGGGCGGACCTAGTAACCCAGCCAGGTGGCAGAAATACCGGCGTTCATGATGACGCTGGGGGGAGAACGGTGGCCCGGGAACAACCAGATGGGACAACGTTTGTTGGGGCCTTTTCTTTGCTGAAAATCAGTCAGTGTGGATCCTCGTTCACGTTCTTAGTGAGGAGGAGACTCCTTCGCTCCCTCAAGGATGTTCTTTACCCTTTTATACTCAAGCCGGGTCTTAGCGAGCTCACGCTCTAGCTCCTCCCGCTTTTCTCCAAGTGGCGCCGAGTTGCAAGCCTGCTCAAGTTCCTCCACCCGCTTCTTCAGTTGATAGAGACTCCTGGCGATTTCTCGGATGTACATAACGTTACCACCCGTTGGGTCCACTGAACTGCTGGTTCTGCTCCCTCACTTTTCGAACCGTACCATGTCGCCTCTCCGCACTTCTCTCTCAGGATCATACAGCAGGAGTCGTCCCAAAGACATTTGCTCACGAACTTCGATTATTTCTCCTCTGGCCAACTCAGTTTCCACATACGTCTTGATTTCAGCCGTCTTCCGGTCCCGTATAGACTGCGCCCGGTATATGACAAAAGTATCGCCCGGATGATGGCGGCGATTTTCTCCTCCGTCCAGGTACATGACTCCATCCTCGCGCACGCCAAGCACTACAGTCGGCAAGTCTTCTTTACTGAGGTCTGGAGCAAAAGCAGTCTGCAAATCATCACTATAGTAGCGATAAGTTGGATCTCGCGGCTGACAGCGATATGCCCGCTCGTAAGCGGCCAACGCCTCCAAGAATCTCCCGCTTTTCTCATACACCACACCGAGGTTGCCGATGATGGTGCACTGGTCAGGGTCCTTTTCCAGCACTTGCAGGAACAAACTTTCAGCTTGCCCCCAATTGTTGCGGGCAGCCGCATCAATTCCCTTGCGGATCAGCTTGGTAACCTTTGGATCAATAGTGATCAGGGGGCCCCTTAGCATTCGCTGTACGGTGGACTCCTGTGGCCTCAAGTGAGTAGCCACCTCCTTAACAACTGAGACCTGGATACGTCTGATCTCGGCTTCTGTATTCACTGGACCACCAGACAGACTAAATCTTTCCAAATGTCTGGAGATTTCTTTCTCCCAGATGGTGCTGCCACTCGTAGCCTCAATTAGACGCAGATGCACGGCCAGGGAGTAGGACATCCTGGTAATGTAAACCTGAACGATGTTTGGACGCTGTAAGTTCTCAAGGCTGTAGTAGAAAATATCTCCGATGGATGGATCCTCATTTACGGCCAGCCAGCCGTATTCTGCCGGTTCGCCAGTACCAAATTCTCGAAGGGCCAGCATGGGTATGGTATCTGTCGAGACCAGCACAGAATATTCGGTGATCTCACCCAGTAGCAACCCATTGACATCAGCTTTTTTACCCAATTTGCGAAAGGCATCAGAATTCGGCTGAAAATTCTTGTCCACTTGTACCGTTAGTGCCAGGAACATCTCACCGGTAAGTCCTTCAACCATCTCCATTTGCAGTTGTCGCCCTACGGTCTGTTCAGGACTTTTGAAAGGCAGGACACCAATTATTTTAACTCTCTGGATGTCAACCTCTGGGGGTTTCACCGTCTCGATGGTCACCAGCCTGCTCACTAGTGGTCTGCTGCAGCCACTGATGAGCATCAGCACCATCAGTAAACATTTCATCCAGGTCCTAAGACTTGCGCGCTGCATCACCCGTCTCCGCTATGGCGGGATTCAATCAAATGGCTGCCCGTATCCATGGTCTCGCGACGTCAATCCTTGAAACATCCGGGCAGACACCAGGGTGCTCCCAAAATACAGCATCAGGTTAGCCCATGAGAATCTCTGCTGTCAAGTTGACCACCACACGGATGCAATGAATTACCATATACTTGGGTAGTCTGAGTGGCTCGCATTCTCCTAAATAAACTGCGACTACTCACACATTTTACCCTAACGTTGCAGACCTACTCCGAGGGAAAACGCGCTAGAGTGCGCCAGATGTGGCTGCGCACAGGCTCGGTCAGGACGAAGCGTACTTCACCGTACGTGAGATCCTGGCCGAGGCGAGCACAGCCGCAGATGGTGTTCTATAGTGCGAGCCTAGCGATTTTAGCCGGTGTGGGTTTGCAACGTTAGGGTTTATTTGCGACTGACCCTCTTGAGCAGTTTAAGGGCGAATTCGGTTTCAACAACGGGAATCAACTCTGCTACCCCGAGATCAGTCCAATCGTAAAAAGAAGCAGCCACGTGAGCACCATCCTCTGCTTCAAAGAGACGGAAGACTCGATGACCGGAAATATCGAACCACTCTCCCTTAACCTTCACTCCTCTGGGATTGTCGAGACCATCGATACGTCGCTGTATCACC
>JAUVTM010000332.1 GCA_030601545.1 Syntrophobacterales bacterium | reverse complement strand
CCAACAAGCTGCTCAACAACGCTCGACAATGCATGATCTGCCTGGTCAATTGAACCATCCGGGCTAGTCGTCTCGGATTCAGACAGAAAATCTTGACATAGAAGATCGCCTCTTAACTGTCCGCACTACCAGTATCTTGATTATTTTTGCAAAAAGTCACGGTCTATACTCTAATATTTGTGCATTTTTTAACAAATGTAGACCGCTCCGGCGTTGCATCCCTTATTCACCGAGCCCGGCTGTTACCGTTTCTTCTTAGCTAAGATGTTTTTTGGCTTTGGGGGAAGGACAAGGACATGAGCTCAGACCAAAAGGTTGGCACCTATTCAGGCATTGATGGGACAAGTATCACCGCCGGTGCCGAGTTGGATCTCCAGTATCTTTCTAGGTTTTTTGGCACCTTGCCCGATCCAGTAGTGGTGACGAATAGCCAGCAACGGGTGGTATTCTTGAATCGCGCTGCGGAAGAGCTTCTTGGCTGTTCCGTGCATCCAGAGACGCGCTGCCCACCTTGGAAAGAGATCCTCCAGATCGACTCGGAGAAGGAACAACGTCTTGTGGAGCGGTGTTTCACGGGAAGCGAGCCTTTGAACCGGCTGCAGCTTCAGTTGCGAAATCGCCAAGGTAATGGCTTCTCTCTCTGGATTACAGCCACGGTTATGGAGGACGAGACCGGGAGATTTGCTGGCTGCCTTGCCATTCTAAGGGATATTCAGTCTGATCTTGAGGCTCATCCCGAGATTCAGAGTCAGATTGCCACCCTGTCCAGTATCCTCGACAGTTTCCCCACTCCATTTTTTACGGTTAGTCCCAATCTGGTAATCACCCACATGAACGAACTCATGGAAAAGCTTACAGGATACACCCGGGAAGAAGTGATCGGACACTTGGCTTGCGCCAAGATACTTTGCACCGAACAATGCGAGACAGATGCGTGTATGTTAAATCAAGCCATGGAGAGCAGACGGCCCATTGCCGGGGTTCGCCGGGTGATCGTAGATCGTCAGGGAAGGGAGATTCCAGTGGTAGTCAATGCCTCCCTCATCACCGATTTGGCCGGCAATGTCATCGGTGGGTTTGAGGCCGTTCGCGACATCAGTCGCCGAGTGGAGGCCGAGAAAAAGATTGAACTCCTGGCGGAGATGACCCAAGAGGGCATCCTGATGGCGGATGAAAAACACCGGGTGATATTTGCCAATTCCCGGATGGGGGAAATCGCAGGACTGCCGAAGGAAGATGTTGTTGGCATGAAAGTGAGTGAACTGCTCTCTCCTCAGCATGAGGAGATGATGTCGGACCTGATGAGCGAGCCTGACGCGGAGAATCAGCAGCACCTGTGCTTTTGCAGCACGCTGCAGTCAGACTTCAGTCTGCAAGATGCCTACCGGAGCCTTGAGACCTGCATAGCGGTAACCCGCGTGGGCGAAAGCAGAATCACCTATTTGTACCTTCGGGACCTTACTGAACGGATCGAGATCGAGCGTGAACTCCGCAAGGCCAATAGTTTTCTCAATAATATTATTCAGAGCTCGGTGGATGGTATTGTGGTTGCTGACACCAGTGGTAATGTGCTGATTTTTAATGAGGGGGCCGAACGTATTTTGGGCTACAAGGCTGCAGAAGTCGTGGGCCACTCGGAAGTACTTCTCAAGTTTTACGATCTCCAGTTGGCCCGGGAAATGATGAGGCGGATGCGCAGCAACCAATATGGCCCACCAGGCAAGCTAAATCCCAGCCGTATCTCCTTTACCAGCAAAAGCGGTGAGGAGGTGCCGGTGAATTTCTCCGCCGCCATTATAACGGAAGGAGGCCAGGCGATTGGTAGCGTCGGCATCTTTACTGACCTGCGTGAGCACGAACGGATGCGGAGGGAGTTGGACGACTTGCGGGAGAACGAGCGGATGCGG
>JAUVTM010000182.1 GCA_030601545.1 Syntrophobacterales bacterium | reverse complement strand
CTGCCGGGGGATACTAACGACTTAAACGCCGGCTCCATGGCCAAGAATCGGTAGGTGCTTTATGTCTTTCGAATGCCCGCATTGCGGAGAAGTACTCGGTGAGTTGACTTGTCAGGCTTGCCAGCGCTCGCTTCCCGAGGGGAGCCGGTACTGCAATTGGTGTGGGGAAGAATTGGGTGATGATGCAGGGGGCCAGGCAGACCTAGAGGGGGCTCCAGCAGATGACGATGAGGCCCCAGTTGACTTTGCCAGTAGAAAACTTTGCAGCGATGGTACATGCATTGGGATAATTGGAGCTGATGGTCGTTGCAAAGAGTGCGGCAAACCCCACACTGGAGAGCCGGAGGAAGACTAGCCGGTTATAACCATCTGGAAAAATAAGCCTCGCCAAAGTGAGGTACGAGATGTATGAACTAAAAATCATAACAGAATTTTCTGCTGCCCATAATTTGCGGAATTTTCGGGGGAAGTGCGAAGCTCTTCATGGGCACAATTGGAAAGTGGAGGTTGTGGTCAGCGGGGAGGAGTTAGACGGCAGCGGCGTAGTTCTGGACTTCGCAGAAGTTAAGGCCGCCACCAGTGAAGTCATGTCAGAGATTGATCACCGATACCTAAATGAATTGCCCTTCTTCGTAGAGCATAATCCGTCTTCTGAAAACATAGCCCGCTATATATTCGAGCGACTGCAGAAAAAGATCACTGGCGACCGCGTGAGCGTAAGACGGGTGACCGCCTGGGAGTCCCAGGATGCTTGTGCAACCTACTTGGGGGCATCGGCTGCCCCAGCTAGCTAGCTGGATTCCCGTTCCTAAAGCTCGGCGCGGAATTTCTCCACCTGCTTGACGTAATAGGAACGGTCTCCGGACGCGGCTGCCAGAGCTTCCTCTGCCGTGGCCAGAGCCTTCCTTGCTTGACCATTGACGTGATACGCCTCTGCCAGGGTGTCCAGGATGTGGGATTCCTGAGAGCCGGCTGCCGCCTTCACAGCCAGTGAAAGGGCCCTCTCTGGTTGAAAAAAGGATCTTTCCTTGCTCGTTGCCAATACCCAGGCCAGGTTGTTTAGGATTTCAGGGTTGTCCGGGTCAAGTTCCAAAGCGCGCTCCAGATGGCGAACTGCTTCTTGCGGTTGATTTCGGGTGTAGTAAAGGGTTCCAAGGCTCGACAGAAGTAGAGGATTCTTTGGCTCAAGCTGTACCAGGCTGGTGAGCATTTTGAAGTTTAACTGTTCATTTAGATTCTTACCTACTGCCCCGGAATGAAACAGATAGCCTAGGGCTCCAACCGCAATTAACCCCACCACGTAACCCGCCAATGCCCTCCTAAGTTTGAGACGATGCTGTTTCAATAGCGAAGGGTTTCTAGCGGCAGCCGCAAGGAAGTCGACACGTTGTTTGATGCTGAAATGATGCCAACTGGGCACATCCCGGACGTTGCCACTATGAAAAGCTACTTTTTCCAGGGCCGAAATAAGCGGATACCCTCTTCCCATCACAGCAAAAACATAAAGATCAGCCTGACGTTCGAAGTTGCGGATAAAAAAGCCGAAGAGGAAGCGGAAATAAAAGACCAGCAAAAGCAGCAGAGGAAGGGTGGAGAGCATGGAAATCAGGGTAAGAAATTCAGAGTCACTCCGTCTCAGAAGCGCTAATGGCAGATCGCTGGCGAGCACCAGCAGAAAGGAAAGGGTCGAGAGGGGATAAACAAGGACAAGGTAGCCCAGCAGAAATATAAGGTAGAAGTAGAGATGTTTTTCTTTTACGTGACCCAGTTCATGGGCCAGAACTGCCCGCAATTCATCGTCGTCGAGAACGTTGAGGAGGCCTTCGGTAACCAGGAGATAGCGGCAGTGGCGATGTAGCCCCATGACCCCTGCAGTGATAAAATCAGCGCCAGGGCCGGGCCAGAGAACAATCTCTCGAACCTGGAACTTCTCCTCCTGACAAAACTTCTCTATGAGTGATCTGCTCACACCTGAGACCAATGGTCGGCAACCCCACACACGTACTACAAGGGGTGGAGCAAAAATCATGAAGATGACCAGTAAAAGAGCAAAGAAAAGGATCTGTCCCAGAGGAGTGTTTAGTTGGTCGTGGAGCGAGCCAACAGGGAGGAGTTGCAAAAGATCAAAGCTGCCTGAGATAAGTAACCAGGGCAAAATGATGGCAAGATTAAACTTGAGATTGGCAGCTACTATGGAAGATGGAGAGCAGGTGCTGGTAGAAAAGCGACAATGGCATCGATAGCTGTAAAACCAAATAATGGTCAAGTGTAGTAGGAATAAAGCTAAGGCAGCCAACCCTTGCAGGGTAAAACTGCCCCTGATGAGGGCGACTGAGGTCAGATAATATTTGATGTCGAGCAGGTAAATATCAAAACAAAAAAAGAGGAAAGCCAGGAGCGATTGGCGGCTCACGGTTCGATGATAGAGTACCGCCAGGTGCGGGCCGGCCGCAGCGGCCGCCATCCGTGCTGCCAGCCGTCTGAAGACCTGCCTGTTGATAAGAGCAAACAGGGAAAGTAGGGTGAGACTGGCGAGAAGAGTGAGAGAAAAAGAGAGCCGTGGAGTCGGCGACGGCTGCTGGGTGGAAAAGATAAGCAGGACAACTATGAAATATATAAAGTTCGTATACATTACAGGAGTGTCCGTGGTCAGTAGTCAGTAGGCTAGCATAGGGCATAGAGAATTCTAAATGCCTAAAGTGTCTAAAATGCCTAAAGTGACCTAAAATGATCCAAAATACACTAAAATATGAAATCCCACATCCCAGGCACCAACTTTCAGGGTGTCAGGTGTCGGGTGTCAGGTGTCAGGAAAAAGAAACATGGCACCTGAAACCTGAACACTGAAACCTGAAACCTGAAACCTTTAATTCTGAAATCTGCAATCTAAAATCTACAATCTCTCAATTCAGGGTTCTGGAACATGTTCCAGAATCTGCTCGATTGCTTTTTGATCTTCGGGAGTCAAGGGTTGTCCTTTTTTTTGCACCAACTTCCAAGCAGCCAGTACTGCCGGGATGATTCGGGCGGGGGCTTGGTCATAGTGTTTCTGCAAAGTCCGCACCCGCTGTCCGCTTTCCCAGAGATGGCGGAAGCGGCCCGCCACATCCGGGTAGCTGTCGTCCAGATTCAGGGAGGAAAGCGTAATGGTTCTCCATTCCTGAGGCAAGAGATTGGCACCCACCGAAACGATACCACTGGCACTGGGTCGCTCAAGGAAACTGCGCTCCCCACCATCATAGACGAGAAAGTTAAGCTGACCACGAACGGCCCGCTGGTAATTCATGCCTCGTCGAAGGTCGCCACGATTTACCAGTCCAACCAGTCGAGGCTCCTGGGCTAATTTTTTCAAAACAGCTGTTCGAATGTTCTTACGTTTGGTCTTGTTTCCAATTTTCCGAATCAAAAGAGGATCGTTGTCGGCGATGAGGTTGAATTCAGTGTCAGCAAGGAGATTACGGTAGTGCTCGGGTAAACCACGATTACTGTGATAAAAAAGTGGCGTATCCACCCAGGCGAGAGGGCCTTGGTAGTGAAGGTGACGGCAGACGGTTTCCAGCTGGCGGCAGATGTGTATGGTCTGTTCAGCAGATGTGCCGGTAATTCGAACCCAAAGAGGAAGTCCTGAAGGCACCAGTGCGATGATCTCCTCGAGCAAGGAGGAGGAAACCGGGCCGCAGTTGTTTGCATCGGGGCACCAAAACATGGGGTCCAACAGCAGCCCTGCCACTGCCGGCTGCAAACGAGCTATGAGTGACTCAAGACCCAGATAAACACCGCGGTTTTCGGGGTTTGGCACCAGCGCCAGGGAGCAGATGAGACCTCTTGGGGTGACTGTCGTCGTCATTTAGTCAGCTCCAGACAGGCTGCTTTTATTCAACATCGAAAACCTGGTCCTCAGGGCCAGGTCAGAGTTTAATGCCTTTGCCAGTAAAGATTGCGAGCTTTTGTGGAGTTTTCAGGTTTCAGTGTTCAGGTTTCAGTTTTTTTGTTTTTCTTCCCTGACACCTGACACCTGACACCCGACACCTGAAACCCTGAAACTTAGTGCTTGGAATTTAATATTTTACGAATACATAGTTCCAGGTAATTACATAGTGAACTTGATGTATCCCTTGCCGAGGAGATCGTGAAGATGAATGATCCCCAGAAGCTCATCCTTTGGGCCGGTAACTGCTAACACTGTGATTTGGTATTCTTCCATGATTTCCAGGGCGTCTGCTACCGAGCCTTTTACCTGGATAGTTTTGGGATTTCTACTCATGATGGCCGCTACCGGCGTTTCCAATAGCCGCTCATACTTGGGTAAACCGCGGCGGAGGTCGCCGTCTGTGACGATACCCACTAGCCCAGCCGTGTCTCCAATCACCAGAGTCGATCCCAGGGCCTTGGCGTCCATTTCCTTGATTGCCTCGGCCACCAAGGTATTCTCCTGGACTTTTGGGATGCTGGAGCCGGTGCGCATGATTACTTCAATTGGTACTCGAAGCCGCTC
>JAUVTM010000180.1 GCA_030601545.1 Syntrophobacterales bacterium | reverse complement strand
ATATGACGTTTTGCTACTGGCCAAGAAAGCCTTCGGTGTTGAGTTGAAAGATATACCAGTCTAGACCCTTGCTTACAACGATATCGTTTGACTCAACCTCGCAGTCCAAGTCGAAAAAACTGTCCACATACATGTTGAAATCTCCGCGTGACCGGTCATAGAAAAAGTGCTTTATGCAGGTCCACTTCCTCTCCAAAATACAAAAACAGAACAAGATTGAGATCGGATCGTCGCCTAGATTGTCTGAGTGGGTTCTCAGTGAGCCGGTAAGCTTGGCGAAAATATCCTCTAGTGTATCGTGGTCGATGTCCTCAAGGATGTGAAACCAATTCCCGGTTATCTGGCCCCTGACCAATTTTAGGATGTCCTGCCGAATTATTTCTTTTCCGGGATTGTGAGCCTTGAATTCAATCCCAGCGACTTTGTTAAAGCTACCGTTTCTAACCTCGTATAGATTAAGATCGGATGTGGCGCTCATCTCGCTGGGATTTTCAATCAAATAATAGTAATTCAGACCATTCAGCAGGCCGCAATACAGAATCATCGGTTCGTATTCGCCAACGCGCACGTCCCCGCTTACTTGGGTTGGCAGCAACATCCTGGGAGACAACCCACTGGGTCTCTCATTGATGGCTGTAATGTGCCACAGTTCGAAAGAAAGTCTGCGATTGATTTCCAAAAGGTCGTGAATCAGTTTGTTCATGTGCATCCTCCGGGTCGATGTTAATAAGCAAGAATCATGCTGAACCCTAACGTTGGGTCAAAATACAATTTTAGGATTGCAGTCTATCCAAAACTCTCTTTTCGCATGGTATTCTATGAAAAGCGCAGACGGGATGGCTTTGTCAGGCATAACGCTTGACAAAACGCTTGGGCGGACCAATATTTGGGCAGTAGATTTATCGGCGCTTCTGTGAGAGGGACATTGGGACAAGGAACTGCGAATGGCAAATGAAAAGTGTGAAGATAAAAAACTTTGTGAACCCTGCGAACTTTCGGATAAATGCTCCAGCGGCGAAAAAAAAGAGCATGAGCAGAAGAGGTTACAGGAGAGACTCTTCAACATTCGCCACAAGATTATGGTCATGAGCGGTAAGGGTGGTGTGGGGAAAAGTACCGTAGCCATCAACTTGGCTGCTTCGCTGGCTCTCAGGGGTCATAAAGTCGGAGTTCTTGACGCCGACATTCACGGTCCGGATGTACCGAGAATGCTTGGCATAGAGGGTCAGCACTTGACCGGCAGTGGCGACGGTGTCGATCCGGTTGAAGTATTCCAAGGTTTTAAGGCAATGTCCATGGCCCTTCTCTCGCACGAACCTGACAAGGCTATCATCTGGAGAGGGCCGCGCAAGCATTCCGCTATCAAGCAGTTTCTCGGCAATGTGAATTGGGGTAATCTCGATTTTCTTTTCATTGACCTGCCTCCTGGAACAGGTGATGAACCCCTCAGTGTTGCCCAGCTCATCAAGGAGGTGGATGGTGCCGTGATCGTGACCACCCCGCAGGATGTTGCCCTTCTAGACTCGCGCAAGGCAGTCAGTTTCAGCAGACTCATAGGAGTGCCGGTGCTCGGTATTGTTGAAAACATGAGTGGCATGGTTTGCCCACACTGCAGTGAACGCATCGATCTGTTTAAGGTTGGGGGAGGTGAGAAGGCAGCCGGGGAGTTGGGAGTGGTATTCCTGGGGCGCATACCCATCGATCCTAGTATCGTGCACCAGTGTGATGCCGGACGGCCATTTGTAGCAGAACCCAGCGAGTCGGCGGCGAAGACCGCATTTGCTGAGCTGGTTCGGAAGCTCCTCAATCGATTGGAATGGCCAGAGGAGGAGGCAGGTACGGTTCATTGAAACGAAACCCATTTAATCTGCCGCACTTGAGGACCGATGATAGGCTCCACGGGCAAATAGTGAAAAATCTCTCTTGAATCCTTGACAATGATCACGTAATATACGCCATGACTTCTTTCGAGCCGAGATACTTTGGCACTTATTTGGACGCTATGGAGGAAAGCGATGAGTGAATTTGAGGAGGTATGCTACACCAGGGAAGGAGCAATTGAGAAGGCAATTGAAATGGAGAAGGAGAGCTTTGACGTTTATCGGAAAGCTTACGAGATGGTCGAAGATAAGCGGGCCAAGGAACTAGTGAAAGAGCTGGCTCTCGAAGAGCTTGAGCACAAATATACTCTGGAGAGAGCCTTTCTCGAAGAAGAAATCGCTCTGCACGAGGCGGGTATGGAAGAGGGCCCGAGCATGGAATTGACCATGCTGCTTCAGATAAAGCCTCTGGATGAGGATTCCAGTTCCCAGGAGGTAATGATATACGCTATCCACGAAGAAAAACGTTCGGTGGATTTCTACGGCAAAATGGCGCAGGCCTGTGTGGGCGCACCCATGGAGGCTATGTTCCGTCGACTCCAACAGGATGAAGGCAAGCATCTTGCCAGCCTGGAGGAACTGTACGAAAGTATTTACATGCCAGAGATGTAGTAAGAATCTAGCGGGGCTTGGTCAGTTGTCCGTTCGTTCAACGGACAACTGACATGTTCACCCCCTGGCACATCATCCCTCCAGCTTTGGCCGTGCAGCCCCAGGTATGCTTGTTTTCCCCGACTGGACTTTCACACTTCTTCTTTCCTTGCGACAGACAATTCTCCCCCTTTAAGCCTTTAAAAAGCCGCGGACACCGTAGGCAGTTGATTTCCCAGAAAGAATTCTTATATTTTTCGCAACACCGTCTTTGACGAAAAAAAGGAGATCTGCGGTGATGGCATGTATTCAAGACATCCGTTTTGCTCTGCTTAGTTGTCTAGTAATGGCCGTTGTCCTGTGTTTGCCTCTACCTGGTACGGCAGCTTCACTACCCCAGCACCGTATAACAATTTCGTTCGACCTCCCAAAGCATCGGATCTATGGAACCGTGGATGCCACCATTCCGCAAAGTGTGCGAACAATATGGGCCGGAAAGGGTCTACGCATAACCAAGTTTTCAATAAACGGTAAAACCGCTGTGGCAAAGGTCGAAGATGGGCGCATCAATCTCCCTTCTCATCCGGACCGCACCCATGTGCGCCTGGAGTATGAGGGAGTTTTTTCTGATGACGAGCGCAGTAGTGTTGAGAACAGAATTGGGGAAAAAGGCGCCTTTCTACTCGCTGGCTGGTATCCGGCTGCAGAGGCCGAACTTGCCCAGTTTACCCTGGAAGCAAGGGTTCCTAAAGGCTTCCATGCCGTGTCTGAAGCTGAGACCATAACAACTCACGAAACTGGCGAGGGGAAGCTGGAGGTCTTTCATTTTCCGCATCCGGTACCACATATTCATTTTGTGATGGCACCGTACGTCGTAAACAAAGATAGCCATGGGGACGTGGAGGTGGCGACGTACTTGCTGCCTGAGGATAAGGATCTTTCAGGTCGCTACCTTGCCTACATCAAAAAGTATCTGGAGATGTATGAAGATATGCTGGGGCCCTACCCTTTCCGTCGCTTTGCTGTGGTTGAGAACATTCTGCCCACCGGCTACGGCATGCCGACCTTCACCCTGCTGGGCCGGCAGGTACTCAAGCTGCCTTTCATTCCAGAGACCTCACTGGGACATGAAATCCTTCACTCTTGGTTTGGCAATTCTGTCTATGTGGACTACGCAAAGGGCAACTGGTCCGAGGGTTTGACCTCCTATCTGGCCGATCATCATTACGATGCCCTGAAAGAAAAGGGGTGGCAACATCGAAAGAAGATTATCGAGAATTACGAAAGTTACGTCCACCAAGACAATGAAATTTCTATCCGAGAGTTCGTTAGCGGAGGGGATCGCGCTTTACGTGCGGTGGGTTATGGCAAAACGGCCATGTTCTTTCATATGCTCAAGAACCGTGCCGGTGAAAAAGCATTCGGTGAGGGGCTGAAGCGGCTGGCTCAGGAGCAGCGGTTCCGGATAACCTCGTGGCAGGATCTGGAAAGGATTTTTTCAAAGACGGCCGGGGAGGATCTCAGTGGTTTTTTTGCATTTTGGCTGAACAACAAAGG
This sequence comes from Syntrophobacterales bacterium, assembly GCA_030601545.1. Taxonomy (GTDB): domain Bacteria; phylum Desulfobacterota; class Syntrophobacteria; order BM002; family BM002; genus BM002. Next base: position 540 of record JAUVTM010000180.1, on the reverse strand, counting down.
GGCGATGGCGGTAAATCTCAGTAAGATTCGGTTGAGTCAGCCCGGAAATGGCTATAATCTGCAATTCGAAATTCGGGTTGTGAACAGCACAATGCCCCTGTTCATTCCGGTGGTTATCCATACAGAGAACAAGCAAGAGAAACATATCTTGCCCATTTCAGTCGCAGAGCAAACCCTTTCTTTACCTTTGAAGGAAAGACCGCAAAAGATGGTTGTAGATCCAGACTATGACCTTTTTCGCAGATTGGACCCACCTGAGAGAAGAGCTGTGTTAAGCCGCCTTTTGGGAGATCCGACCCGAACTATTCTCTTGCCTGAAGCTAATCAGGAAATCTATGAGACCCTGATTCAAGAATTGCAGAGTCAGGGTTTCAAGACCGCGAGTGCTGAGGAGATCGATCACTCCAACTTGGGTGAAAAGAGTTTTCTTCTCTTAGGACCTCAAACTAAACTCAACTCCTTTTTTCCTGGGGCGCCCGAGAATCCGACTGGCTTTTTTCTGCAGATAAGGAAAAATATTTTAAATCCCAGACGTGTCCT
>JAUVTM010000081.1 GCA_030601545.1 Syntrophobacterales bacterium | reverse complement strand
GCTTCCGCCCGAGGTTCTGGACAAGGAGATCCGTGCCATCACCCGGCTTGGGGTGGAGATAAAGCTCAATACTGCTTTGGGTCGGGATGTGACCATTGATGGACTTTTTAAAGAGGGCTACAAAGCAGTCTATCTTGCCATCGGCGCCCACAACAGCCTTAAGCTCGGAATTCCTGGCGAAGACGTCAAGGGGGTAATCCCTGGAGTAGAGTTTCTTCGAAAGGCTAATCTTGGCGAGCTTAGCCGGACAGAAGGACAGACGATAATCGTCGGTGGTGGTGATGTTGCCATTGATGCGGCCCGTTCTGCTCTGCGGTTGGGGGCGGAGAAGGTGACGATTCTGTATCGTCGTACCCGGGCAGAGATGCCGGCGCGGGAGAATGAGGTAGAGGACGCCTTGGCTGAGGGCATAGAAATCCATTACCTCACCGCACCCACACAAATTGTAACCCGTGATGATCGAGTCTCTGGAATTGAGTGCCTTCGCATGGAACTGGGCGAGCCCGATGCCAGTGGTCGGCGGCGACCGGTACCGATAGATGGAAGCGAATTCACTTTGGACGCCGACCTGGTGATCCCGGCTATTGGTCAGCAGCCAGACGCCTCCACACTCGCTGAGAATGCAGGATTGCAACTGACCCGTTGGAGTACTATCGCTGTGGACCCGGTGACCTATGCCACCAAGAGAGAAGGGGTCTTTGCCGGAGGAGATGGTGTAACTGGCCCCCGGATAGCCATCGAGGCGGTGGCTGCCGGTCGGGAGGCGGCCATCTCCATCTCGCGCTATTTGCGGGGCGAGGATATCGGGGAAGATCGCGAGCCTATGGAGTTTCCGCAGGATAATTTTGTGCCTATACCTGAAGATATCGAGGCAATCCCCAGGGCCCAACAGGCCCACATCAGTATGGCGGAGAGGACGGCAGGTTTTGCCGAGGTGGAGTTGGGGCTTACCGAAGAGCAGGCCGGGGCAGAGGCGGCAAAATGCCTCAACTGCATGTCCTGCTGCGAGTGTTTTGAATGTGTAACCGCCTGCCAAGCCGAAGCTGTAGAGCACAGCATGCAGAGGCAAGAGATCACTTTGGACGTGGGTGCTGTGATCCTTGCGCCTGGTTTCGAGACTTTTGACCCTTCCCACTATAACGAATACGCATACAGTCAATTGGATAATGTGGTTACCAGTCTGGAATTTGAACGGATGCTATCCGCTTCAGGTCCACTTCAGGGGCACTTGCTCAGGCCTTCGGATCATAGAGAACCCCAGAAGATAGCCTGGCTGCAATGTGTTGGCTCCCGGGATATCAATCACTGCGACAACCATTATTGTTCCAGTGTTTGTTGCATGCACGCTATGAAGCAGGCGGTAATTGCCAAAGAGCACGCCAAGAACGGCCTGGAAGCTGCCATCTTCTTTATGGACATGCGTGCTTTCGGCAAAGACTTTGAGCGGTACTATGATCGTGCCAGGGAGGAACACGGGGTCCGTTTCATTCGCTCTCGAGTCCATTCACTGGACCGAGACGAGTCAACAACCGGCAATCTGACTCTCTCTTACGTTGATGAAGCCGGGAATATTCTTGAAGAGATTTTTGACCTGGTGGTTCTCTCCGTGGGGATGCAAACACCTTCGGAGGTGGCAGAATTAGCAAAACGACTGGGAGTGGATTTGGACTCAGACCGTTTCTGTGCCACCACTTCTTTTCAGCCGGTCGCTACCTCAAGAGCAGGCATTTACGTCTGTGGTGGTTTCCAGGGACCCAAAGACATTCCCCAATCGGTTGTGGAAGCAAGCGGCGCAGCCGCCGCAGCCGGCAGTGTCCTGGCAGCCGCAAAGTTTACTCTAACCATCATCAGCGAACCGCCGCCGGAAATCAACGTCAAGGGTGAGCCGCCACGTATCGGCGTTTTTGTCTGTCACTGTGGGATAAACATCGCCGGGGTGGTGGATGTGCCGGCAGTGCGGGACTATGCCAGAACTCTGCCCTATGTGGCTTACGTTGAAGACAATCTTTATACCTGTTCGCAGGACTCCCAGGAACAAATGCTCCGGGCGATCAAAGAACAGAAACTTAACCGGGTCGTGGTGGCGGCCTGTTCCCCAAGAACCCACGAGCCTCTGTTTCAAGATACTCTGGTCAACAGTGGTCTGAACAAATACCTGTTTGAAATGGCAAATATCCGCAACCAGGACTCATGGGTGCACGGGAGCGACCCCCAGGCGGCCACGGAAAAGGCCAAAGACCTGATGCGGTTGGCTGTGACCAAGGTGGCACTGCTGGAGCCTCTGCAAGAGACCACCGTGGAGATCAATCAGTCTGCCCTGGTGGTGGGGGGCGGCGTGGCCGGCATGGTGGCAAGCCTACACCTCGCTGACCAGGGCTATGGTGTTACTCTGCTCGAGGCCGGATCCCATCTGGGTGGCCAGGCCCGAAACCTTCGGAAAACTTGGCGTGGTGAAGATATCAAGGCTTACCTGAACGGTCTCATTGCGAGGGTCCATAACAACGTGCACATCAGAGTCTATCTAAATAGTGACCTTGAGGAAGTCAAAGGATTTGTGGGCAATTTCCAAAGCAAGATCCGATTAGCCGGCACTACTGGCCCCAAGTTCACCACACTCCGCCACGGCGTGGCCATCCTAGCTACCGGCGGTCATGCCATAGATCCCGATGAATACCTCTACGGCCGTCATCCCAGGGTATTTCGTTGGCACGAATTTGAAGATGCTTTTGAGACTGGCCAACTCCAGAACGCTCAAAGTGGCGTCTTTATTCAGTGTGTGGGATCCCGCGAACCCCAGCGACCCTATTGCAGTAAGATCTGCTGTACCTTCTCCATCCAGCAGGCTATTACCCTGAAGGAAGCCTGCCCGGAAATGGACATTTACATTCTTTATCGGGATATTCGCACCTACGGCCAACGGGAAGAACTCTATGCACGAGCCCGGGCAGCGGGGGTTATTTTTATCCGTTATTCAGTGGACGAAAAACCTCTAGTGGATACTGACAGTGACGGTCGGCTGCAGGTGAGGATCAAAGACCATGTGTTGCAGCGGCCTCTGCTTCTTACGCCGGACTTCATCACCCTGGCAAGCGCTATCGAAACGGGCGGAACGAAAAAACTGGCCCAGCTATTCAAGGTGTCGCGAAACGAAGACAACTTTTTTGTGGAGGCTCACGCCAAGCTACGGCCAGTTGAGTGTGCCACCGATGGCGTGTTCATTTGTGGCCTGGCCCACTACCCCAAACCTTTGGAGGAGAGCATTGCTCAGGCTCAAGCGGCTGCAAGCCGGGCCATCACTGTATTGGCCCGGAAAAAGCTGCAGGTAAGCGGCCAGGTGGCAGGAGTCAATCCCATGAAGTGTTCCGTCTGCGGAGTGTGTGTGGCCATCTGCCCCTTTGGCGCACCGAATTTTAATGAAAGAGGTCTCTCTGAGATCAATCAGGCTCTGTGCAAGGGTTGTGGCCTGTGCGTGGCCTCCTGCAGGTCCGGGGCAATCGATCTCAAGGGGTTCGAAGATAAGCAGATTTTTGCAATGATTGAAGAGTTGTAAAAAACCACTCCCACAGTATTTGAAAAAGGTCAAGGTTCAGAATATGTCCAAACCAGGAAATGGAAATTGGCAACCCAAAATAGTTGCCTTCCTCTGCAATTGGTGCTCTTACGGCGCCGCAGATCTTGCCGGTGTGAGCCGATTGCAGTATCCCCCAAACATCAGGGCAATCCGGGTGCCCTGTACCGGCCGGATGAATCCCAAGTTTCTTCTGGCAGCTTTCCGACAGGGGGCCGATGGAATCTGGGTTTCCGGCTGACACCCGGGAGACTGCCATTACCTGGAAGGTAATTATTACGCCAGAAGAAAATTCGCCCTCTTCAAAAATCTCATCGAGTACATGGGCATCGAACCGGGTCGCCTCCACTTTTCTTGGATTTCCTCGGCCGAAGCCGGCAAGTTCGTCGATCTGGTCAAGGAGATAACCGATCAAGTAATGCAGCTGGGGCCAGCGCAGAAACTGATTAAGGAGTTGCCCTTAGTGGACGAATATTTAGCTGCAGCTAGCGGAGCGGAATGACGCGGAGATTGGAGGACGGAGGTCAGAGATCAGACGTCAGAGGTCGGAGGTCAGAAAACGGAACTCAGTTGAGAGATTATCCTGTGGGAGCGGCTTTCCCCGCCCGCCTCGCCTGAGTCCGCCTGCTGCTGCGAGGCACGAGCGGGCAGGCGAGAGCGATGGCGGGCAGGCAGCCGCGATATTAAGGCATTAACGATTTCAACGATTTTAACGAACAAGATGACTAATGTGCAAAGGTTGGGCTTGAGGTAGCATAAGTGGAACAAATTAAAGAAAAAATCATCCGGATAGCCCGCCGGCTGTTGGTGGAAAAGCAGGTGGATGCAGTGCTAGGCTTCCAGCGTGGTACCATTCCTATGATGAGCCAGCCGATTTTGATACGAGAGCCCGAGCAGGTGGACCGGCTCCATTGGGATTCTTTTTGCGCCGCCAATCTCGCCACCTATCTACCCCAGCGGCGGGATCGAGTTGCAGTGGTGGCCAAAGGGTGTGACTCACGCAACATTGTGCTTTTGACCCTGGAAAACCAGATAAGAAGAGACCAGCTACACCTTATAGGTGTTCCTTGTCAGGGGATGGTGGATCGCCGTCGGGTGCTGGCAAAACTGAATGGCAGGGAACCGCTGGCGGTCAGTGAGACCTCTGAGCATCTCTCAATTAAGGGTGAGGCCTTTGAAGAAACTTTGAAGAGAACTGAATACCTGCGTGAGAACTGTGTCATTTGTACCCACCGCAACCCGGTAATCTACGATGAACTGGTGGCAGACCTAACCCCTGAGCAGAGTGATTTAGACCGTTACCAGGACATCCATGCAGTTGAGACTAAGAGTGCGGACGAGCGCTGGTACCATTTTGAGGAACTCTTGGCTCCTTGTATTCGCTGTTATGCTTGTCGAAACGCTTGTCCCATGTGTTACTGCCCCACCTGTTTTGTTGACGAGTCTAATCCGCAGTGGTTGGGAAAGTCAGTTGACTCCACCGACACGAAAACGTTTCACTTTCTACGGGCTTATCATCTGGCTGGACGCTGTACGGACTGCGGCAACTGCGAGCGGGCCTGTCCCCTGGGCATCAAGGTCAGACAACTTACGAAAAAGCTAGAAAAGGACATAAAAGATCTCTACGACTATGAAGCCGGCTTGAGCCTGGAAGAACCTCCACCTCTGGATACTTATCGTCCGGATGACCCCCAGGAGTTCATCAGGTGAAAGGTAGCGTTGGCACTGCCCAATTCTAGGGATTACGGATGGCCGATAAAATAATAAAGAAGGCAGATCTTCCCGCCCTGCTAAGCAGGCTTCTGGATCATTATCGGGTGTACGCACCGGTTCGCCATCAGGGTATGACAAACTTCCAAGAAATCTCTGCTGCAGATCAGGTAGATCTCAGCCACGTCAATACCACTCTTTCTCCAAAATCTTTGATGCTGCCGCAGTCAGAGTCCATGTTCGAATTTACCTTGGACAGGACCAGTGACCAGGTCGGCGTCTTGCGGGAGATTGAAAAAGACTTCTCTCCGCGAATAATCTTCGGTATCCGACCCTGCGATGCCAAATCATTCCAACTTCTGGATTTGAATTTCGACACGCCCACATACCGTGATCCCTGGTGGGTGAAACGAAGACAGTCTACTACTCTTATCGGCCTTGGCTGTAACGATCCGTGCAGCACATGCTTTTGCACGTCGGTGGGCAGCGGTCCCTTTTCAACGGACGGGCTGGATATTCTTTTTATCGATGCCGGTGATGAATTCGCCATCCAGACCGTCACCGAAAAAGGTGAGCAGACATTCAGCAAAGTAGAGATCGGAGCCGAAGGTTCCAACGCTACTACAGATGCAGTCTTGTCGGTGCAAGAGCGGGCACTGAAACTAATGAAGTCGGCAGTTCACAGCAAAAATCTGAAGGATCAGGATGAAAAAGCACTCTTCGAGGCAGACTTTTGGGATGAGGTGCAGTTTGGATGCATCAACTGTGGTGTCTGCACCTTTGTCTGCCCCACCTGCTGGTGTTTCGACATCCAAGACGAGGTGCACAAGGGAAACGGCATTCGACTGCGGAACTGGGATGCTTGTATGTTCCCGCTCTTCACCCTGCACGGGTCGGGGCATAACCCGCGGGCTCAAAAGCTACAACGAGTCAGGCAACGTTTCATGCACAAGCTCAAATATTTCGTAGACAAGTATGACGTGGGCGTCGCCTGTGTTGGCTGTGGCCGCTGTGTGCAGCAATGCCCGGTGAATATTGATATTCGTCATGTCTTTCGCTTAATGAACGATTTAGGCGCATAACCGGCTCTACGTCAGAGGACGAACATGGAAAACCCCTACCTGCCCTATCCGGTACGGATCGACTCAGTCGTTACCGAGACCGAAGATCGGAATCTCAAGACCTTCAAATTGGTCTTCTTGAATTCTGAAGACAGGGAGAAGTTTATCCATCGAGCAGGCCAGTTTGCCGAGCTCTCCATTGCCGGCAAAGGTGAAATTCCCATCGGTATCGCCTCTGCTCCCACGGAAAAAGGTTACCTGCTCTTTACCGTTAACAAAGTGGGGGTAGTCACCAGTGCTCTGCACCAGATGGAGTCTGGTGATACCATCGGAGTGCGGGGCCCCCTGGGCAACTGCTATCCATGGGAACAGATGGAAGGGAGTAACGTGGTAATCATCGGCGGCGGCTTTGCCTTTACCACCTTGAGGGCTTCCATCGTTTATATGTTACATCCCGACAACCGCAAACGCTTTGGTAATCTTACCGTTATTTACGGGGCGCGCACCCCGGGCATGCTGTTGTACAAAGATGAATTGGTAGCATGGGAAGAGCGTGACGACATCCACATGCATATAACCGTAGATGCCGCTGATGATCCCAACTGGAAATATAACGTCGGCTTCGTGCCGACAATCACCCAGGAAACGGCGCCGAGCGCCAAAGATGCTTACGCCATCGTTTGTGGGCCGCCGATCATGATCAAGTTCACCCTGCCGATCCTGAGCGAGCTGGGCTTCCCCCCCGAGCGCATAATCATGAGTCTGGAGATGCGTATGAAGTGTGGTATCGGTATGTGTGGCCGTTGCAACATTGGCACCGAATACGTCTGCAAGGACGGCCCGGTTTTTGACCTGGCACATATGTCCCGGTTGCCGAATGAATACTAGTGATGTGAGATGGGTCAGAAAATTTTGGGCTTGGTCCATTTAAAATATTTCTGGTAAGTTGAGTTTTCAGGACAATTACACGAATCAAGGAGAAAACCGTGGTCGAGCTAGACGATCTAAAGTCAATTATTTTGTTGAGTCACCTCACCGATCCTATGTTGGAGAAGCTTGTCGATATAACCTTGACGACAGAACATAGCGCTGGTGACTACATTTTCCGAGAAGGTGACTATGCTCGATATCTTTATGCAATTATCGAGGGCAAAGTCGGGCTCGAACTGGAAAAGACCGCAAATGTCCCAGTGATGATGGATACCATTGGTCGCGGCCGCACATTCGGCTTTTCCGCACTCGTGGATACCGAGCAGAAAAAGTACACCACTCATGCCAGGGCCATAAATGATACGAAACTATTTGCCTGGGAAGGAACTGAACTAGAAATGCTCTTCTATCAGGACTACGAGATGGGTTTTCTGTTCATGAAAAGAATTGCCAAGATTGCCAAGACCAGGCTGCAATTCAGAAATGTTCAATTTCTGAATATCTATAGTTAAACCAATATATTCCGACTACTTACCTTCCTCAATTTCTCCGGGGTGCGCATAGGGTACGGAAAGGTGCAAGTTATCTAGTTCATCCACCTGCCCCCATCCAGCCATCCGGAAACTCCGCTCTCGTCTCGAAAGGTAACATAATTTCCTTCCCACCGTATCGCCCCTGCAACCTATCTATCATCCTTCAAGAGCATCTTGCGGCTAGACGAAAATATCTGATCGTGGTAGCTTTTCGGATCGCTACCCGGCTCTGTTAGGGTTTATTTCCCCGATGAGGAGATTTCATGGAGGACAGGAGAAGCATTCCTAATGTGATTCGTTTCCTGGTTACTGGTGCATGTTTTGTAATCATAGTTGCCGGTATGCGCACCGCCAGCTCAATTCTGGTGCCATTGCTTCTATCTATGTTTATCGCGAAAATCTGCACCCCCTTCTTATTCTGGATGCAGAGGAAGCGCATTCCTAATGC
>JAUVTM010000271.1 GCA_030601545.1 Syntrophobacterales bacterium | reverse complement strand
ACTCTCAAGTCAGAAAAAGACCTCAAGCTGGATCTTCTGCGAGCTGATGCCGAACAATGGCAAGATTTAATTGATCTCTGGAGAGCGCGCCTAGCAGAACTTGGTGGCCAATTAAAACAAGGGCTCTTCGACGCTGACCCCATTCCTGCTGCACCGGAGAGAAAGCGAGAGCAACTTTGCAATTATTGCGGCTTGCTCACGATCTGCAATCGGAAGCATCTTGAGGAGAGTCGAACAAACTAGAACAGTATTTTAGCGTAGGGCCGGTCTCCGTACCGGCCGAAAAAACATCATATCGAATCATAAAAGTCTACGGCGGATCCGGTGATCCGCCCTACAGGTACTTCAAAAACTTCAATACTCAAGCTGATAGCTGACAGCCGATCGCTGAGAGCTTTCAACGGACGTCCGACATAAGCAAATGCAGCCTCTACCTGACAAAAAGATTCGCAACGCGGCCCTTGACATCCACCGCAGTTTCCACCTCGAGGCACCAGCCGGTTCAGGAAAAACTTGGCTGCTTACGGGCCGTTACCTGAAGCTCCTTGCCGAGGTAGATCATCCCCATGAAATCCTGGCCCTTACTTTCACCAATAAAGCGGCTGGAGAGATGCGTCAGCGTATCCGTGACCTGCTGGACCGGGCGGCAGCAGGTGAACCGCCACGGTTTCCCCAAGAAGAACCTCTCGTGGAAGCTGCAGCGCGTGCCAATGAGCGTCAGCCAACACACCGATTAGCAGCTCCCGACGGTCTGCGAATCATGACCTTCCACGGCTTCTGTCTCCACTTGGTGCAACGTGCCCCCCTTGAAGCTTCGGTGAGCCCGGGTTCCCGAGTCATGCCTGACGAGGAACAAAAACAACTTCGCACCCAGGTAGCTGCTGCCACCATTCATGGGCTACTTCAACACCCGAGTAATGATCTTCTGCGCCAGGCGGTTGAAAACAGGCTTCTACGGTTAAACAACAATTGGCTCGCCCTTCGGGACCAACTTGCTGAGTTACTGGAACGGCGCGATCTGCTCGACGACCTACTCACCCTATTGAGCCACCATCCAGATAAAGACAAGCTGGAAGCTATTCTGACTGGCAGGCTGGAATCTTTGCTCAAACTCAGGCTTGACAAATGTCGTCTTGCCCTCGAGCACACCACTTTGGGAAGAAATTGGCCCGATTTTATTGGCCACCTGCATCAAAACGGCGCCGAGGCTGGAAATCGCTTGCCTAGGACCTTACCCTCGGCAGAAGGTTCAGACCTCGAACTCTGGCAGGAACTAGCCACCACTCTAACCACCGCTGATGGCAAAGCTCGAAAACGTTTAGGGCCGGCGACTGGCTTCTACAAAGGATTCAGCAAGAGCAAATGGGCAGAGATAATCCAGGAACTCTCGCCCGAAAGCCTGGACCAACTGCAGAATCTCAAGAGACTTCCCCTTTTGGATCAGGGTGTCGCCGATCTCGATACCCTTTATGATTTAGTCTTAGTGGTGGGTGAAGCGCTGCGACGCTACACCTCAATCTGCCGACAACGACGGCTTTTGGACTATGTGGAACTTGAACAGGCGGCACTTCGTCTCTTCGATCTGGAGACTCCCACCGATTTGCAGTTATTCTTGGACAGGGGGATTCAACATTTGCTCGTGGATGAATTTCAGGATACCAGCCGGAGTCAATGGCTGCTGCTCCAGCATCTTTGTAGTGGTTGGCTCCCTGACTCCGGCCGAACCCTTTTCGTGGTGGGAGATCCCAAACAGTCAATATATGCTTTTCGCAAAGCCGAGGTCTCTCTTTTTCTGGAAGCCAAAAAAGGATTACCTCTTCCTGGCCAGGATCGCTTTCCCTTGGAGTGTCTTCAGCTTGAGGCCAACTTCCGTTCACACCCTCGCTTGGTTCACTGGAGTAACGAAGTTTTCGGCCAGACGATTATGAATCAAGCTGATCATGAAGCTGACGAGGTCGCTTATGTGGACGCAAAAGCTCTGGTTGAGCCGACCCCCGATCAGCTTTCTTTGACTCTTTTCTCCTCAGAAGATCAAGGTGTCGATCCCCGAGAGGCCGAGGCAGAATGGTTGGGAAAGGCAGTACTCCGTGAACTGCAGCAACTGCCTGACGGAGAAAAGATCGGCATTCTTCTTTTCGCCCGTACCCATTTGACTCATTACCTACAAGGTCTTCAAAACGCCGGGGTGGCAGTACAGGTGCAAGAGGGTGCACCCCTTTTGGCTCAACGTGAAGTCCTTCATCTGCGGCAGATCGCCCATGCCTTGGTGAGACCGCAGGACGACCTGGCCTGGGCGGCCCTGCTCCGTGCCCCCTGGTCCCAGCTTACCCTTGAACAATTTGTTCAGGTTGCGAGTCGACCTGAGCTGACTTGGCTGGAGAAGATCAGGGCTACAAAGACAGACTTCCCTATCGCGGCTAAATTGTGGGAGGCAATAGCAAGGGGTCGCCAGCGCTTGGGTCGGGACGAGTTGGCCACATTAGTGGAAAGGGTCTGGGTGGAACTGGATGGCCCAGCGGCAGTGGCCTCCAATGGCTCCTCGGCAAGTGTGGCAAACAGCCGTTGCTTTCTGGATCTCTTGGCTCGCGCCGAGCAAGGAATTCCTGAGGAAACCCTGGTTAAGGCCGAACTGCTGCTACAGACTGCCTACGCCCCGCCTGACCCAGGCGCAACCCCCTCCCCTGTAGAACTGATGACGGTCCATCGGGCAAAGGGGTTAGAATTCGATGTGGTCTTCCTTCCTTTTTTGGACTGGCACCCTCTGAGTGGTGGCCGCGGATCTCAGCCGCCCTATCTCATAGAGAGGCTCCCGGGTTCCGGCGGAGAACCACTTATTACCATGGCCCCGGACCGACGTCGGGACAAATCTG
>JAUVTM010000051.1 GCA_030601545.1 Syntrophobacterales bacterium | reverse complement strand
GGTTCACCACAGACTGGGCATCTCTTTTCAGCTGGCCTGATCAACAGTGTCGCCTTGCACTGAGTACATATGACCTTATTGAGCTTTATTTTATTATCTTCGGTCATCTTGCAAGAGAGTGTACAGCCCAATGCAACCATTAACCCGGATATTTCATGAATAACTTGCTGCGACCGCGGATATGGCCGTCCTTCCTGGCGTCCTCGGGTGTCGGACCCTGCGACGTACCGTTGAGGTACGCCTCGGAACCAATCCCGCGGTCCGAGGGACGGTTGCCCGGTGGCACGCCCATCTAATTCGCGCTCGCTGCGCTCCGCTCAGTCCCGCAAGCGGGTTCCCAGTTTCGTGGTCTCGCGACAGCAATTCATGAAATATCCGGGTGATGTCATGATAGTGAGAGCTTTGTTAGTTAATATTGTTGGAAAATTGAACGCATAAATCATACCAATTCGAGGTATTAGTATTTTTCTTTTGATTATAAAAACTTATATTAAATATACATGACAATACTCTGATACCATTGGGTAATCTAATTCCAAGCTTAGGAAAACAATTGCTACTTATGAGCAAGAGGAACGGAGGAGAGGGGGAAGTTGCTGGTCTGGAGTTGGGGGACAGATCAGTGGTGGTTTTCAGGGAACGTGGCTGTCGGTAACATCAATATAGTATATTTGATTCTTTTCTAGGATAGGATCCGGACGTATCAAGATGATACTGTGGGATGAAATATCATAGGACGAACTGGCTACTACAACTGTTTCATTTTCGAGGCGTGCACTTGGATAGGTGACATAATGGATTAGCTCGTGATACTGATTATAATTGCAGTCTTTGTCTGGAAAAGGACATTCCAAAATAAGAACTCTCAGTTCGCCGAGGGTAGCAGCACACCGCTGGCATTTTGGCTCATTGTAAGTTTTTTCCCTCCCGCGTCTTTCCACACCGCTATATTGAGAATCGTTAGACCTCCTACGGTCTTGACCACTGCGCCGATCCTTCCCACGCCGACGATCACTACTACCAGGACGCACTCAACGTCTCCTTTCAAAGTAGTACAATTTCGAAATGCAGGTGAGTAAATTACCTTAAATGAGACAGCATGTAAATAGGATTTCTCATTTTTCAACAGGATATTTCAACGATAATTTATTTCTACAGGTGGTAAGATTGATATTTGAGGGTGGGGCTTGCCAAGTCTGGACGCGGAGGGGAGGGGAAACGGTGAAAAAAAGAAACCCCCACTGATGAGGACACGTCTCTTCACCCATTCAAGACTCATCCAATGTCTAATCCAGTGGGGGCTATTTAGTAGGGCCTTACTCTACCATAGCCCTACTAAGAGAGATTTGTAGTCATCTCTCTTGTACTCTCCACTAACAAGAAGCGTGCCTATTCGATGGATAAAATAGTTTTCTTTGTAATTCAAATAGTTATCATTTTTCTCGCCAACAGGGCCAGCAAGAAACTGTTGTCTAATCTACACATGTGTAGGGAAAGTGCCACGTGCCATCGGTTCAGGGAACACCTTTTTCCACGGTCTGGCGGCGGCAAGTCGCGAAACACCCGGGCCAGATGAATCTTGGCTCTTGGCGTGAAGACGATCTATGCTTGTATTTTAAGCGGGTGTCCCGATCGGTTTTTGTGCACCTTCTTTTCCAAAGTCCTCAGGTATTCAGTTGCTACTTTCCCCAGGCTTTGAGTTGCTAAAGCTTTGGTGATGAATTTTTGGTCTTCACTTGCCATATTGAGGAAACGCACACCCATGCCACGGGGTGTGATTTCGTCATCGCGGCCGTGGATATTCGACCAGACCACCTCCGCGTTGACCGAGAGGCGGCGGTCGGGAGCATTGATGGTCATGTCAAAGATTTCGTTTAGCCTGAGAGGTTTTGGACAACGGATAAAGGCACTGATTGCGTTGAAATTCAGAGTTTCCCCTTCCATATCGCCCTTGTCGTGCTGGACGATGACGGGCCATTTGACTTCGACTCTGGAGTTTTGGCGTCTTTCTCTTCTCACAGGGCACCTCCCTGTTCAGGGTTGATCCCGGTTAGGTCATCGCCCTGAAGATTATTCAACAACTTAAAGTTGCACTGCTATTCAGTTATTTCCAGTTTGTTGGCTTTCACCGAGTGCGGTGAAACACTCAGAGATGGGATAAGTTTTGTCGCAAAGCCAGCAGTGGACATCACTTTCGTTTGAGACCCAAGAAATCTGTCTGTGGCCTTCTGGACACTGCTTAGGATGTTCAAAACGGAAAATAGATGTCACATTTCCAAATAGCCTATCCCTGATGCGTAAACCCATAATTCCCCCCCTATTCTGTAAAGATTGAGCTCAAGTGACGCCACGTGAAAGCCTTGCCCGGATTATTCATAAATATCTTTCCAATTCATGAATAATGCGGGCTTATTCCTAGGATTGCACAAAGAACAAAAGGGTAGGGTAGGTAAGAACAATACCGGGACGGTTGGATAATTCTATGAACGGATAATCCTAAAAGCGCAGCGATTGAAAGTTACCACACACTTGACCTGTTTTGTCAAGTGTGAAAATAATTATTTTGCAAAACCAATCCTTTAAATGCAGCAAGAAAACAAGCTGTCTAAAAAGTCGCGGTCACCACTGGAGATCTGGGTAAATTGTACGCCCATGCCTCCAGACAACAAGTGTTTGGACCTCTTTTGGTCACTCTTCCAGGCAATTTCCGCAGTAACCACCAAGTGTCCCGCGTAGGCCGGAGGTTTAATGATTAAGCGAAAAATATCATCTTGAACAGGATCGGTCAGGGCATGGATGAAGGCGCCACCAGGACTGATGTTCCTTGTTTCTCCTTTTACTATGCGGTTTGGAGTTAACAAGAAAACAGGCCATTCTACTTCAGCCCGGATGTGTTGACGTTTTCTCTGACGAGTAGGCATGAGGGTTTTCTGTGCAGGTGGTAACAGAGGCTATGAACGAATTACCCCGTAACCTACCACAAAGGATGTTGCTGTCAATCGGGAAAACCACCATTTTGGAGTCCGGGGGATTGGATTGCAGATTGGGGAAGGCATAGAGCATAGGGAAATACAGAGGGCAGCTGGCGCTGGCAGAGGTCAGGTTGGTTAATTAGAAAATTAGAGAATTAGATAATTAGTTTAAGTAAATGGTAAACCCTTCGACAGGCTCAGGGCAGGCGGTAAGCAGCGAGCAGGAAGCGGTAAACGGTAAAAAATTCATCTGTTTGACTAATTTTCTAATCGACTAATTCTCTAATTCCCTAATCGACTAATCAACTATTTGACTAATTGACGCGATGCGGATTGCAAGTGGGAGACTGACGGAGGAAGATAGCACCAATGAAAAAAGGCATTACCAAGCGGAGTGAAGATTTTTCCCGGTGGTATACGGATGTGATCTTTGGAGCACGATTGGCAGATTATTCACCGGTGAAGGGGTGCATGGTAATTCGTCCCAATGGCTATGCCCTCTGGGAGAAAATGCAGTCTTACCTCGACGTGATGTTCAAGGAAACAGGCCATGAGAACGCCTACTTCCCGCTTCTGATTCCGGAGAGCTTTCTGGAGAAAGAGGCTGAACACGTGGAAGGATTTGCGCCCGAGTGTGCGGTGGTAACCCACGGTGGCGGCAAGAAACTGGAGGAGCCACTTGTAATACGGCCAACTTCAGAGACGATCATTTGGGCCATGTTCAAGAAATGGATTATGTCCTACCGGGATTTGCCTTTGCTGATCAACCAGTGGTGCAATGTCCTTCGTTGGGAGATGCGCACCAGACTGTTCCTGCGCACGACGGAATTTCTCTGGCAGGAAGGGCACACGGCCCATGCCACCGCAGAAGAGGCCGAAGAGGAGACTTTGCAGATGCTCAATGTTTACCAGACCTTTGCCCAAGAGTACGCTGCAATTCCAGTTATTCCCGGCCGAAAGAGCGAGCGGGAGAAGTTTGCCGGAGCCCTGCATACCTACACAATTGAAGCACTCATGCAGGACGGCAAGGCTTTGCAGGCAGGAACCTCGCATAATCTTGGACAGAACTTTGCCAGGGCTTTCGATGTCACCTTCCAGGATCAGAATGGGGAACAGCAGTTGGTCTATGCCACTAGTTGGGGGATGAGCACCCGGATGATCGGTGCCCTCATCATGACACATGGCGATGATCAAGGTCTGGTTTTACCTCCCAAAATGGCACCGCTGTCGGTGGTCTTTGTTCCCATATTCAAGGGCAAAGAGGGGCACGGGGAGATCCTGGAGTTCATTGACCAAATTGCGGCCTCTCTGGATGGAGATATAACTCATCGAGTAGACGCCAGGGAGGAATACACTCCCGGGTGGAAATTCAACGAATGGGAACGTGTCGGAGTTCCCATTCGGGTTGAAGTGGGCCCGAGGGATCTCCAACGAGGAGAGGTGGTGGTTGTCCGTCGGGATACCCGGGAAAAGGTGAACCTGGCTAAGGATGGTGTGAAGGAAAAGATAAGAGAGTTACTGGATGAGATTCAAACTTCACTCTTCCAGCGGGCGCTCCAATTTCGCCAAGAAAACACCATGCGGGTTGACGATTACCAGACCTTTAAAGAAGTCGTGGCTGAGCAAGGAGGATTTCTCCACGCCCATTGGTGTGGTGACCCCGAATGTGAAGACCAGGTTAAGCAGGAGACCATGGCGACCATTCGCTGCATTCCCATAGAGTCCGAGAATGAGGACGGGGTTTGCGTGCGCTGTGGCAAGCCTTCTGCAGAACGGATATACTTCGCTAAAGCGTATTAGCGCAAAGCGCATTCCGTTAATGGTTATTCGTTATTAGGGTAAAGAGGCGATCCAAAAGTTTTTGACGAATAACAGATAACGGACAACAAATAACCAAATCGTAAAATTGTTATGATTCGTCTCAACGATATCGTCGATCAGGTTCTTGCCTACCATCCAGAAGCAGATGTAAGTCTCATTGAAAAAGCATACGTTTATTCAGCTAAAGCTCATGCGGGACAGGTGCGCCTTTCCGGTGAGCCCTACCTTATGCATCCTCTGGAAGTGGCCGGCATTTTGGCAAAGATGAAACTGGACGTCTTCAGCATCGCATCTGCTCTGCTTCACGACACCCTCGAAGACACCGAAACCAATCTGGGTGACCTTAATAGGCTATTCGGGGATGAAGTTAGCCAAATAGTTGACGGCGTAACCAAAATCGGCAGATTCGAGTTTGGCAGTTTCGAAGAGCACCAGGCTGAGAACATGCGCAAGATGATCCTGGCGATGGCCAGTGACATCCGGGTGATCCTTATTAAACTCGCCGACAGGCTTCACAACATGCGCACCCTCGATTTTCACGCCACGGAAAAACAGCGGCTCATCGCCAAGGAGACTTTGGACATCTACGCGCCACTAGCTGGGAGGCTCGGTATTGACTGGATCAGGACCGAGTTGCAAGACCTTGCCTTTTCCTATCTTGATCCGGATATGTATGAAGAGGTTGTTGGTGGCCTGAAAAGAAATGAGGAGGAGCGCGAGCGTTACATCAAGGAAGTCAAGGGTATCATCCAGGAAAAGCTGGCGGATTTCGGGTTGAAGGGGAAAGTTAACGGCCGTCCCAAGAACATCTTCAGCATAAACAAGAAGATGGTCACCCAGAACCTGGATCTGGAGCACATTTATGACATCATAGCGTTTCGCATCATCCTGGAAACCATTCGCGAGTGTTATGAGGCCCTGGGTGTGGTTCACTCGCTTTGGAAGCCAATTCCTGGCCGCTTCAAAGATTACATAGGGATGCCCAAGGCAAACATGTACCAATCCCTTCATACCACAGTGATTGGTCCTTATGGTGAGCGGGTTGAAATTCAGATTCGGACCGAGAACATGCATCGCATTGCCAATGAAGGCATTGCGGCACACTGGGTGTACAAGGAAGGGAAAAGTGTTCCAGAAAGTGACAGCAAGCGTTTCGCCTGGCTTCGTCAGTTGCTGGAATGGCAACAAGACCTTCAGGATCCACGGGAATTTCTTGAGACAGTTCGGGTAGATCTATTCCCGGACGATGTCTACGTTTTTACCCCAAATGGGGACGTAAAACCCTTTCCCCGAGGTTCTACGCCGATAGATTTTGCTTACAGCATCCATACCGAAGTAGGTCATCATTGCACCGGGGCGAAGGTGAACGGCAAGTTGGTGCCACTCAAATACGAGCTACGCAATGGCGACATCATCGAGATCATTACCTCGGCCAAACACGTGCCCAGTAAGGATTGGCTGAAGACCGTAAAGACTTCGCGGGCTCGAACACGAATTCGTCACTGGATCAAGACCGAGGAGCGTGAGCGGAGCATTGTTCTCGGCCGCGAAATTTGTGAGCGTGAATACCGTAAGCACGGTCTCAACTTCGCCAAGTATCTCCATTCCGACGAACTTCTCCAGGTGACCAAGGCGTTCTCTCTGCAGAAAGTGGACGATCTTCTCGCCAGTATAGGCTACGGCAAGATATCCGCCTTGCAAGCCATCGGCAAACTCACAAGCTTGTTGGAGCCTGAGGAGAAACCAGACGAGGCTCTTGTTGCAAGGGTAGAGCGCAGAGATAAACCGAGACAACCCGGTGGGGTGCTGGTGAAGGGTTTAGATGACATCATGGTGCGTTTTGCCAAGTGCTGCAATCCTTTGCCTGGTGATCAGATTGCCGGATACATCACCCGGGGTAGGGGAGTCTCGGTGCATCGGGAGGAGTGTGCGAGTTTACTGAGTAGTGGTTTTGAGCGGCGCATCGAGGTGGATTGGGACCATGAAGCGGAAGAGCTCCATCCTGTGGGATTGGTCGTGATTTGTGCCAACGTCAAGGGCATGCTGGCTGCCATCAGCGGCACTCTGAGTAATCACGACATCAATATCTTACTGGCCAATGTTCGAACCCGGGTTGACAACCGCGCTGAATGCAAGTTTGTGGTGGAAGTGCGGGATATCACCCATTTGCAGAGTGCGATGGCGGCAGTGCGCAAGATAAAAAACGTGATTGATGTGCAGCGCTCTTCTGTCCTGGATGTGGAGTAAGGGAGGAGATTGAGGGATTGTAGATTGCAGATTGCAGATTTGAGATTGTAGATTGAAAGATTAAGGATTGCGGATTGAAAGATTGAGGGCTTGCGGAATTAAGGGATTAAGACATTAAGAAATTTCAAGCTAATTTAGGAAATTGGAAATCCTACTCGGTCTAATTCCTGAATTTGCTTTTTTGCAGGTTTGAGTACGCGTCCTGAACGCAAGCAACGGGTACATATCCGCATGTACCGAACAGCGCCATCCTGTACGGTGCGTACACGTTGCAGGTTGGGATACCACCTTCTTTTTGTTTTGTTGTTGGCGTGGCTGACATTGTGGCCCGTTTGAGGACGCTTACCGCATATCTGGCAAACTTTGGCCATTAGTTCCTACCTCCAATTAGAACGATCAGTCTACAATTCGTGTTCGCTCTCTATTTTCCATCCCAAAGAATGGGAAGATTGTCTCATTTTCCAGCAGTCGAGCTATTTAACACATAAAGTCTTATTTGACAAGGAAAAAAGCAAATTCTTTACATTGGATTGGCACATCCCACATGCAGTAGTCAGTAGTCATTTGTCTATTAGAGAATTAGAAAATTAGTTGATTAGTCAAATAGTTAAATCGTTGAAATCGCAAGATCGCGGCTGAAAGCCGCTCCCACAAAAAAACTCTGACTTCTGATCTCTGACCTCTGACCTCTGCCCTATGCCTGCCTCAATCACTCAATCACCACCGCCGGTTCATCTTCCTCCCGACCGTGTATGGTCCCGATGTGGAAGGCCTTTTCACCCATGCCGTGCAGCAGCTCGAGAGCACCCTCCAAATCCCTGGTCGGCACAACCAGGGTAAAGCCGATCCCATTGTTGAAAACCCTATACATTTCATGCTCGGAGATTTTACCTTGCTCCTGGAGAAAAGGAAAAATGCTCGGCACCTCCCAGCTGCCTTTACGCAGACGAGCCAGACAGGCGGAGGGCAGAATTCGAGGCAGGTTGTCGTAAAAACCACCGCCGGTAATGTGTGCCATCCCGGGAACCGAGAAATCTCGCATGAGTACCTGGACGGCTTCAGTGTAAATACGGGTGGGCCGCAGTAGTTCCTCAGCAACGCTGCAGCCGCATTCGGGAATGACATCGTCCGGCGAGAGACCGAGCTCCTGAAAAATGATGCGCCGCACTAATGAGTAGCCGTTGCTGTGCAGACCACTTGAGGCGAGTCCGATGATTTGGTCGCCGACACTGATCTCTGAGCCATCAATAATGGAGTCCTTCTCGACGATGCCAACAGCAAAACCGGCGAGATCGTACTCATTCTCCCCGTAAAAATCAGGCATCTCAGCGGTTTCTCCGCCGATGAGCGAACACTTGGCTTGACGGCAACCTTCGGCTATGCCGGAGATGATATCGGTTACCAGGTCGAGGTTCATGCGGCCAATGGACAGATAATCCAAAAAGAAAAGCGGCCTGGCTCCCTGGACCAGGATGTCGTTAACACTCATGGCCACCAGGTCGATACCCACGGTATCGTGCCTGCTCGCCAGGAAAGCGACTTTGAGTTTGGTACCTATTCCGTCTGTGGAACTCACAAGAACTGGTTGCTTGTAGTCGAGCTGGCCGAGGGAATAGAGACTGCTGAATCCTCCCACATCGGTGATAACACTGGCGTGGAAGGTAGATTTAACGAAAGGCCTAATCCTGGCTACCAACTCATTGGCAGCATCTAGGTCAACCCCTGCCTCTTTATACAGATCCGTGCGTTTCATCTGGACTCCCTCTGAGAGATCTAGGCCCACACGTCCTGTCCCAGCCTGCGCGCGCTCCGCCTCAGGCGGACGCACTCTAGCTTTTTTCCTCGGCGTGGGTATGCAACGTTAAGGTTTATTCTAGAAGTGGTTTAGACAGGAGTCAATCGCTTTCGTCTACGGGAAAAACTTTTTGACAAGGGTTCCTGCTTACTGTATTTTTACGAAATCTCAATAGATAGGAAAGGTGACATGAATGAACCACTGATAAAATTCAGCCGAATGCGCCGCCTGCCTCCTTATGTCTTTGCCCAAGTCAATGAACTGAAAATGAGTCTCAGGCGAGAGGGTAAAGACATAGTTGATCTGGGTATGGGAAATCCTGATCTGCCGACCCCGCAGCACATTGTAGACAAATTGTTAGAGGCCTCACAGAAACCTCACAACCACCGTTACTCAGCTTCTCGAGGGATTACCAAACTGAGGGAGGCTATAGCCAGCTGGTACGGACGCCGGTATGATGTGGATATCGATCCGGAAACAGAGGCCGTTGTGACTATCGGGGCCAAAGAGGGGTTGTCGCACCTGATACTCTCGCTGATCAGCCCAGGCGACGTGGTATTCGCCCCAAATCCAACGTATCCCATTCATCCTTACTCGGTGATCATAGCCGGGGGGGATTTGCGCAGTATTCCCATCGAAAGAGATCGGGACTTTTTTGAAGATCTCCAGGTGGCTTTCAAACAGACCTGGCCTCAGCCCAAGATGTTAATAATCTCGTTTCCTCACAACCCCACCACCGAGGTTGTTGACCTGGACTTCTTTCAGAAAATTTGTGACTTCGCCAGGGAACATGAAATCATTGTGGTGCATGATCTGGCTTATGCCGATTTGGTATTCGACCAGGAAATGGCTCCCAGCTTTCTCCAGGTAGAAGGGGCTAAAGATATCGGTGTCGAGTTTTTTTCCTTATCAAAAAGCTATTCCATGCCGGGATGGAGGGTTGGTTTCTGTGTTGGAAACGTTGAAATCATTTCAGCGCTCACCCGGATCAAGAGCTATCTCGATTATGGTATCTTTCAGCCCATCCAGATTGCTTCAATTATCGCACTCAATTCCGATCAATCCTGCGTCAAGGAAATCGTCGATACCTACCGCTCTCGACGTGACGTTCTGGTGGATGGATTGAATCGAGTTGGCTGGCCCACTGACAAGCCCAAAGGCACCATGTTTGTCTGGTCGAGGATACCAGAGCAGTATATAGACATGGGCTCAGTGGAGTTTGCCAAGTTCTTGATACGTGAGGCCGAAGTAGCCGTCGCTCCAGGGCGAGGTTTTGGTGAATATGGCGATGATTACGTGCGTTTCGCTCTGGTGGAGAATGAAGAACGGACCCGACAGGCCATCCGTGGTATGCGCCGCGTTCTGCGCTGAT
>JAUVTM010000100.1 GCA_030601545.1 Syntrophobacterales bacterium | reverse complement strand
ATTATGGCAGTCGGTTTGGTGACCTTATACAGCGCGCTGTTCTCTGGCGGTGAGGTCCATGGTAGCATTATCACCCGCCAGATTTATTGGCTGGGGCTGGGGGCGGTAGTGATGGTTCTGGCTTTTAGCCTGGATTACCAGTGGTTGGAGCGGTTTGCATATCCAGCGTATGTGATCGGCGTACTGCTACTGGTGGCGGTGCTCATCTTTGGCAAAACCGTGTCCGGTTCCAAACGCTGGCTTGACTTGGGAGCGGTTGTGGCGCAGCCCTCGGAGTTAATGAAACCTCTGCTGGTAATCGCTCTGGCCTGCTTTTTTGCCAGACAGGAGAAGCGCGAAGGCTACAAACTCCGTGAATTGGCCCTGCCAGCACTGATGGTCTTAGTGCCAGTGGTATTGATAGTGCTGGAACCTGATCTGGGGACTGCCGCCCTGCTGCTGGGCATCGCCGCCTCAATCATTCTCTTTGTAGGAGTAAATCCTTCTTCTCTCCTTATCTTGGCAGGCTTTTCTTTGAGTGCTCTTCCCCTTTTCTGGTACCTGATGAAAGGTTATCAACAACAGCGCATTCTAACCCTACTCGATCCCAGCAGAGATCCTCTAGGGGCCGGCTACCACATAATTCAAGCGAAGATAGCAGTTGGTTCGGGACAATTCTGGGGAAAAGGATTTCTCAAAGGAACCCAGGGTCAGCTCCGCTTCATTCCTGAGCACCACACTGATTTCATATTCACCGTTTTGGCTGAAGAATGGGGTTTCGTAGGCGGTATGCTGCTGTTGGCTCTTTTCCTCTGTTTTCTTCTGAGGGGGCTGAATGTAGCGCGCCGCTCCCGGGATCAATTTGGTGCTCTGCTGGGCTTTGGCATAACGGCCACTGTGTTCTGGCATGTGGCGGTCAACATCGCCATGGTATTGGGTATGTTGCCAGTGGTGGGCATTCCACTTCCACTGGTTAGTTACGGTGGATCGTCAGCGGTGGTGACCATGGCGAGCGTCGGCATTTTACTCAATGTGGCCATGCGCAAGTTCGTCTTCCAGAAGTGAATAAAGAATCCGGACCCAAAGGACCCGGCTTTGGACTGCCCCCTGAGGGAGCTCCCATACTCTTTCCCCCTTGCTCCGGTCGGCTGGAGTGATGGAGTAATGGAGTAATGAAAGGACCAATTCAAATTAAATTCGGGCTTTCATTTTTGCCAACACTCCAATACTCCAGTACTCCAAAAGAGCTCGCACCTGTACCGGCAAAGCCATTAAACTCTGACCTAGCCCCAAGGACCATGCTTTCTATGTTGAATAAACAGCTGTTTTGTCTCTTTTGGGATATTGTGAATTTTTTTACTTTTTTCCTTGCAAAATAAAATTTTGTGTGCTAATAAAATTTCCCGAACAGACACAGAACGTTTGCCACACCACACTTCGCACCAGAATCACTCTTTACGACCAAAGTTTTCTTATAACAATTTCGGTGGTTTTGGGAACGGGAAGGGTGCTGCGGTCCTTAAGAATTTGGCAGCGGTCGATCCCGATACGATCTACTCAAAGCAATAAGATTGTTAAGATTTTAACAAAGCCAAATTCGCCCCGAGTGTGAGGTGCGCGAAGCATTTCGGAGAGCGAGACTATGATCAATCCAGACATTACTCTCGTCATTCAAATGATCAATTTCTTGATCCTTCTCTTTGTCCTCAATCTGATTCTTTTCCGACCCATCCGCAAGATCATGAAAGAACGCAATGGAATCGTCGAAACCTTTAACTCGGACATTGCCTCTCTAACCGACGAAGCCCAGGCATCAATGGAAGAGTTCGAAGAAAAGGTCCTGGAGGCCAGGAAAGAAGGAATGGGCAAGGTTCAGAGTATGAAGGATGAGGGCGAGCGGGCGGAGGTAGAGCTCATTGAAGCTACCACTCAGGAGGTTCAGGCTAAGATCGAAGAGGCCCGAAAGAAAGTAGCGTCGGACATCCAGGACGCTCGGACCGAGCTGCAAAAGCAGGTTCAGACTTTTTCTGTGGCAGTAAGCGAGAAGATCCTGGGGAGGAGCATTCAATGAGTTGGCCTAAGCATAACAGGGCTCGCAGACTCCTGGCCACAATTGGCTCGTGCAGTTCTGTCATCCTCATGACAGCTGGGGTGGTTTGGGCCTCTTCTGAGGGTGGCCATTCCATGTGGCCGGATTTCTGGCAGCGGCTTTTGAACTTTGTCATTCTAATGAGTGTGCTCATATTCGTTTTCAAGAAACTCAACGTTAAAGGGCTTCTTGCCAAGCGCACCGAATCCATTGCCAACACTCTCAATGAACTGGAAACCAAGAAGAAAGAAGCGGAGAAAACATACGAGGAATATAAACAGAAGTTAAGCCAGCTGGATAAAGAGACCGATCGCATTCTGCAGGAGTACATCGAGCAGGGCGAGAGGGAAAAGGCGAGAATTATCGCCAACGCCGAGAAGGCTGCGGTGGAGATTCGTGAGCAGACTGATATTGCCATAGAGCAGGAGATCAAGAGCGCCAAAGAGGGCCTCCAGCAGGAGATCGCGGAGCTTTCCGTGACAGCTGCTGAGGTTCTGCTCAAGGAAAAAATTGGCGAAGAGGATCAGCAAAAGCTGGTTGATGAATTCATGACAAAGGTGGTGGAGGCCAAGTGACCAATCAGATTTTAGCCAAAAGGTATGCGAAAGCGTTGCTGACTCTAGGTCGCGAAGACGGTAACCACGAGAAGTACGGAGAAGAGCTGGATCAATTCGTGACCTTTTGGGAAAAGACGCCGGAATTTGCCGATGCTGCTTCCAATCCACTTTACGCCAAAGAGGACCGCCAAGTTATCTGCGGCGCGGTGGTTGAGAAGATGGGAATGTCTCCGGTATTTAAGAGCTTGCTAGATTTGATGCTCGAGAAGAACCGGTTACCCATCATCCCGGAGGTTTGCAGCATCTATCAAAAACTTCTGGACGAGATGGCCAGTATCAGCAGGGCCAAGGTGACGAGCGCCACACCTCTTTCGGAGGAGGCAGTGGCATCTATCAAAGCCTCTCTGGAAAAGACGACTGGCCGTAGCATTTCTGTGGAAACAGAGGTTGATCCCGGGCTCATTGGTGGAGTAGTGGCTCGGGTTGGCGATTTGGTTTTGGATGGTAGCGTCAGGAGTCAACTGACGAACATCAAAGAAACTTTAATAAAGGGGTGAGACGAGCCGATGGAAATCAGGGCCGAAGAAATCAGTCAAATTATCAGGGAACAGATCAAGGACTATGACAAGAAGGTTGAACTGAGCGAGACTGGCACCGTTCTCACTGTTGGTGACGGTATTGCCCGTGTCTACGGGGTGGAGAAGTGTATGCTCATGGAGTTGCTGGAGTTTCCCACGGAGCACGGCTCTGTCTATGGCCTCGCCCTCAACCTGGAAGAAGACAACGTGGGTTGCGCCATTATGGGCGAGGATATCCACATAAAGGAAGGTACTACCGTAAAACGCACCGGTCGCATCGCCGAGGTACCGGTGGGAGATGCGGTTGTCGGCCGGGTCGTGGACGGAGTGGGGCAGCCTCTGGACGGCAAGGGCCCCATCGAGACCAAGGAGACTTCCCGAATCGAACGGATCGCCCCCGGCGTTATTCAGCGCCAGCCGGTGCATGAACCGATGTATACGGGGCTCAAGGCCATCGATGCCATGACCCCGGTGGGTCGGGGTCAGCGTGAGCTGATCATCGGCGACCGTCAGATCGGCAAGACCGCCATAGGGGTTGATGCCATCATCAATCAGAAGGGCCAGGATGTGATCTGCATCTATGTTGCCATTGGCCAGAAAAAGTCTTCAGTGGCCCAGGTGGTGGAGGTTCTCAGGAAGCATGGAGCCATGGAGTACACCATCGTGGTTGCTGCCTGTGCCAGTGATCCAGCCTCGCTGCAGTACCTGGCTCCTTACGCCGGCTGCGCCATGGGCGAGTATTACCGGGATCGTGGCCGCCATGCGCTGATCATCTACGATGACCTTTCCAAGCAGGCAACTGCTTACCGGCAGCTCTCCCTGTTGCTCAGACGGCCGCCGGCCCGTGAAGCTTACCCTGGTGACATTTTCTACAACCACTCTCGCCTTCTGGAGAGGGCGTCAAAACTGGCGGACAACGCCCCCGAGTTGGATCCCCAGTTCACGAAAGGCGGTGGCTCCTTGACGGCGCTGCCTATCATCGAGACCCAGGCCGGCGACGTCTCCGCCTATATTCCCACCAATGTTATTTCCATTACAGACGGTCAGATTTATCTGGAGCCAGCTCTCTTCTTCGCCGGCGTGCGGCCGGCCATCAACGTGGGTCTGTCGGTATCCCGCGTGGGCGGCGCCGCCCAGGTGAAGGCGATGAAACAGGTTGCCGGTACGTTGCGTCTGGACCTGGCCCAGTATCGTGAACTGGAAGCCTTTGCCCAATTCGGCAGCGACCTGGACAAAGCCACCCAGAACCAGCTCAATCGAGGCGTGCGTATGGTTGAATTGTTGAAACAGTCCCAGTATGAGCCCATGTCCATGGCGAAGCAGGTTGCAGCCATCTACGCCGGTACTCGCGGTTTTCTGGACAAGTATCCAGTGGAGAAGACGGGGGCATACGAGCAGCAAATGCTGGAGTTCATCGAGCAGAAACATTCTTACATCTTTGATGAGCTCACAGACAAGGATGAGATCGGTGACGAGCTGGACGAGAAGATGAAAAAGGCTCTTACTGAGTTTGATGAGATCTTCCAGGCCGCCCTTTAAGGTCGGGATTCAGGAAAAGCGAGTGAGAGAAGCGACCTATGGCAACTCTACGTGACATAAAAAGAAAGATCGATGCGGTCAAAAAGACCCAGCAGATCACCCGGGCCATGAACATGGTGGCAGCTGCCAAGCTTCGCACTACCCAACAAAAGCTGGACCAGTTCGCCCCCTACGCCAAACAGCTTACCGAAATCATGAACCGGGTGGCGGCCGGGGTTGAGCCCGAGGGTTTCCCTCTGCTCATGGCCCACGAAGAAGTGGTCAAGGTGGAGCTGATTTCCATAACCGCTGATCGCGGCCTTTGTGGCGCTTTCAATACCAACCTGCTCGCTGCGGCGGAAGCGTTCATTCAAGAAAAGGAGGAGGAGGGTCTTGAGGTATCCCTGAGCCAACTCGGTCGCAAGGGGAGAGACTATTTCAGGCGGCGGAAGCGACCTGTGCGAGTTTTTCATGAAGGGATGCTGAATAATCCCAACTATGGTGATGCCAGCGCTCTCGGCCAGGAGGTGATTGATCTGTTCCTGACCCATGAGGTGGACGAGGTGTATGTTTGCTATTCCGAGTTTATCACCATGGTCACCCAGAGACCTGTGGTCAAGAAACTGCTGCCCATAGCCCCTGAAACAATGGAGGAGGAAGAGCAGGAGCAGGAGCTATTGGAATATATCTTTGAGCCTTCAAGGGAAGGGGTTCTCAACGACCTGCTGCCTAATTACATCAATCTACAACTTTTGGAGTTTTTTTTCCAAACTGCGGTCAGCGAACATGCCTCCCGGATGACCGCCATGGACAACGCGGTCAATAACTGCAGGGAAATGGTGCGGGATCTGACCCTTGTTTACAACAAAGCCAGGCAGGCCGCCATCACCGCGGAACTCATGGATATTGTCGGCGGTGCGGAAGCCTTGAGGAAATAAAGATTTTTTTAGTACCCTTTGAGGAGGATTTACAACCCATGAATATCGGAAAAATCGTTCAGGTCATCGGCAATGTGGTGGACATAGAGTTCCAGGAGGGGAAGCTGCCGGAGATTTTGTCGGCGATTGCCATCAGCAACCCCAGCATCAGTGACGAGGAAGACAACCTTATCGTGGAAGTGTCTCAGCACCTGGGTGACAATGTGGTGCGCTGTGTGGGCATGGATAGCACCGACGGCCTGGTGCGGGGCATGCCTGCCAAGGACACCGGTGCGCCAATTCAGATGCCTGTGGGCAAGTCCAGTCTGGGTCGAATACTCAACGTTGTGGGCCGGCCAGTGGACGGGCTGGGACCGGTTGAGACTGACCAGTATGCTTCCATCCACCGGCCGGCACCTTCCTTCACCGAGCAGGATACCTCGGTGCGAGTGTTGGAGACCGGAGTCAAGGTTATCGATCTTCTGGTGCCCTTCCCCCGAGGCGGCAAAATGGGGTTGTTTGGCGGTGCCGGCGTGGGTAAGACCGTCATCATGATGGAGATGATCCACAACATCGCCATGCAGCACAAGGGCATCTCGGTATTTGCCGGCGTGGGGGAACGGACCCGTGAAGGCAACGATCTCTACCTGGAGATGAAGGAATCGGGCGTGCTTCCCATGGCAGCCCTGGTTTACGGTCAGATGACCGAACCTCCTGGAGCCCGGGCCCGAGTGGCGCTTTCAGCACTGACTCAGGCCGAGTATTTCCGGGATGAGGAAGGCCAGGACGTGCTGCTCTTCGTTGACAACATCTTCCGCTTCACCCAGGCTGGCGCCGAGGTTTCGGCCCTGCTGGGCCGCATGCCCTCAGCCGTTGGGTATCAGCCAACATTGGGAACCGACCTTGGCGAGTTGCAAGAGCGCATCACCTCCACCACCAAGGGCTCGGTAACCGCCGTCCAGTGTGTCTATGTTCCGGCCGACGACCTCACCGACCCGGCCCCGGCAACCACTTTTGCCCACCTGGACGGCACTGTGGTTCTCTCGCGTCAGATTGTGGAGCTGGGTATCTACCCGGCATTGGACCCGCTCGATTCCGTCTCGCGCATCCTTGACCCGCAGGTCGTGGGTGAAGATCACTACAGCACGGCCCGCGATGTGCAGGTGATCCTGCAGAAATACAAGGATCTCCAGGATATCATCGCCATCCTCGGAATGGACGAGATTTCTGATGAGGACAAGGTTGTGGTGGCCCGGGCCCGGAGAATTCAGCGTTTCCTGAGCCAGCCCTTCTTCGTGGCTTCTCAGTTCACCGGCACCGACGGCAAATACGTCAAGGTGGAAGACACGGTTCGAGCCTTCCGGGAGATCGTTGACGGCAAGCACGACGAGATTCCAGAGCAGGCCTTCTACATGGTGGGTGGTATCGAGGAGGTTTTGGAGAAAGCCGAAGTCATGGCGGCTGCATAAAAGGTGGGCCGTTCGAACGCTGACAGACAGTTCCGGAATCACGAGAATACGTGCTCAATAATATCAAGATGGTGATTTTATGGCAGAGAAGACTCTTCAATTAGAGGTGGTAACTCCTGAGCAAACCGTTGTGAGTGAGGATGTTGATATAGTAATGGCGCCCGGCTATTTTGGTGAGTTCGGCGCCTTGCCCAATCACCTTCCGTTCCTTGCCCAACTTCAACCCGGTGAAGTGAAATACCGCATAGGAGGACAGCTTGAGTACCTGGCGGTCAGTGGCGGCTACGCCGAGGTGCTGCCCACCAAGGTGACCATACTGGCCACAACAGCTGAACGCGCTAAAGA
>JAUVTM010000117.1 GCA_030601545.1 Syntrophobacterales bacterium | reverse complement strand
CGTTAGCCTCAGCGGCACGTTTGCGATTCTGCCAAAGAAGGGTTTCAGGATTAGGCCGCAGACCGTGCGGATTTACATTGGCGAACCCGTGCCCACCGAGGACATTAGTGGGCGAGACAGAAGGTGGCTGATTTCCGAAATCCGGAGGCGAATTCAGGAAAAGCTGCCTCCGGCAGAAAAAGGGGAGCCTGAACCGACTAGCCCGGATATTTCATGAATTGCTGTCGCGAGACCGCGAAGATGGGCTTGCCACCTGGCAACCGTCCCGCGGCACCGCGGGATTGGTCCGAGGCGTACCTGAATGGTACGTCGCAGGGGCCGGCACCCGAGGACGCCAGGAAGGACGGCAATATCCGTGGTCGCAGCAGGTAATTCATGAAATATCCGGGCTATGGTACAGCCAACTGCCGCGGAATCGAAACACTCATGAAAATGAACCAGGATATCAATCACAAAGCAATCATTATGTCCATCTTCCAATACATTGTTTCTTTAGCTTAGTCGTAACGCTATGCACTATGCGCCATGCGCTTTGCGTAGTAGTTGACACCGAATGGAACCTCTAGTATGAAGGGTGAAAAATTGTCTGACTCCAAGGCTAACAGGAACATCAGGTTCTCACTTCAAGTCAGGCTGAAGTAGGCAAAACAGGCAAACGAACCAATGTTTCCCAAACTAGACCGCAGAGCGAAAGAGATAACCGCACTATGCCTTTTGGGACTGGTGTTGTTACTACTGCTCAGCCTGGTAACCTATAATAGCGGCGATCCAACCCTTTTTACTGCCTCCAGTGGCCAACGTCCTGTTCAAAATGCTGTGGGTATTGTCGGCGCTAATCTTGCAGCGATCCTTTTAGTAGCTGTGGGAGTAAGCGCTTATTGGCTACCCGCCTTTCTCTTGTTTGGAGCCCTGGGACTTTTCCTACCGCGGGCAATCTCGCGCCCACTATTACTCGCCACCGGCTGTACCCTGCTCGTCATTGCCTCGAGCGGTTTGGCTGCGCTTTATTGGCCCGCACTTCGGCTCTGGGGCGAGCCTTTGCCAGGAAGCGGCGGCATATTGGGTTTGGTTCTGAAGAAGTATCTGCAATACTATCTCAAGCCGACGGGTGCCTACCTCCTGCTCTGGTTGGTTGCCATCGTGGCCATCCTATTGGCAACCCCCATTTCCCTCGCCCGCGCCGCTTTTACCCTGAATGCAGGTTTCACAAAACTCTGGCAGACTTTGCAGGACATGAGAAATCAGCGCTCTAAGAAAGAGAAAAAGCGCCGACAGACCGGGACCAAGGCTCCAGTGGTTAAGACCCAAGAAGAGAAGAAGCGAGAGGTCCCCAAACAGAAACAGGCACAGTTCGAGTTCATGGCAGCCGAAGGCGAGTTCCGGCTGCCGGATATCGCCCTGCTGGATCCGATGGACCAAGCGGGCGACACTCCGGATCAGGAAAGCCTGGTGATGAACTCCAGGATTCTGGAAAAGAAACTCGCCGACTTCGGGGTGGCAGGAGAAGTTACCGAGGTTTCTCCCGGACCGGTGATCACTATGTATGAATATAAACCGGCACCAGGTGTAAAAATAAGTAAGATAGTTGGTCTGGCCGACGACCTGGCCTTAGCCTTGAAAGCAGCAAGCATCCGAATTGTAGCGCCAATTCCCAATAAAGGAACACTCGGCATAGAAATTCCCAATGTCAGTCGTCAGCCGGTGGTTATTCGAGATGTCGTCGATGACCTTGTTTTCAGCAAGAAGAAAGGACGACTTCTTTTAGCCCTCGGCAAAGACACAACAGGCAAACCAATGATAACTGATCTTGCCAGAATGCCCCATCTGCTTATCGCCGGTGCCACTGGCACGGGAAAAAGTGTTTGCCTCAACGCTATTATCATTAGCCTCCTCTATCAGGCCACCCCCGATGAAGTCCGCCTTTTGCTCATCGACCCGAAACGCATTGAGCTCACCGCCTACGAGGGCATACCACACCTGCTTCATCCTGTGGTCACTGATTCCAAAAAGGCCAATATTGGCCTCAAATGGGCGGTGGCCGAGATGGAAAGACGCTACGAGCTTTTGAGTCTCAAAGGAGTCCGCAGTATTGAGCGGTACAACCAGATGGTTTTGAAGGCCAATAAGAGTAAGCCACGGCTGAAAACTCCGCCACCAACGGGGGAGTCTGAGGAGGCCGAGGAGCAACTATTACCCTATCTCATTGTCATCATTGATGAATTAGCTGATCTTATGATCGTGGCCTCCCGCGACGTGGAAGAGTCCATCATCCGTCTGGCTCAGATGGCAAGAGCAGCTGGTATTCATCTGATTCTCGCCACTCAACGGCCTTCGGTCGATGTCCTTACCGGCATCATCAAAGCTAATATCTCAGCACGCATTTCCTTCCAAGTTTCTTCCAGGACTGATTCCCGCACCATTTTGGATGCAAACGGGGCGGAAGCGCTGCTTGGGGCTGGCGACATGCTCATGTTGCCTCCAGGAACCGCAAAGTTACAGCGCATTCACGGTGCCTACGCCTCAGAAACGGAGATCAGGCGGATAACGGACTTCCTTCGCAAACAGCGGAAACCAGACTACGACGATACAATTCTCAATTATAAAGAAAAGTCTGAAGATTGGGACACCGAGGATGAGATTGATGAGAAGTATGAAGATGCGGTCAATCTTGTCATGGAAACCCGGCGGCCCTCGATCTCAATGTTACAGAGACGTCTCCGAGTGGGGTACAACCGGGCTGCTCGTATGATTGAGATGATGGAGCGGCAAGGTCTGGTGAGCGGCACAGATGGCAGCAAGCCGCGGGAAGTCCTGCCACCTAAATAAGCGCATGGCGCCTAGCGAAAAACGGCTCACAGATGATAGTTCTTGGCTCATCAAAAAGAACCAACTGCCTGAGCACTCTCATGTCTAGATCCTAGAAACATTGAATTCGTTTGGGTTGTTTGGATTGCCAATATTGGTTAAAGGCTTATGATCGCTAGAATCGCTTCAATAAATGGATTTCGCCGCGTCGCCGCGTCGTTGCGTCGCCGCGTCCTACTGCCTGCTGCCTGCTGCCTGCCTGTCCCGAGCAAGGTCGCGGGGCTGCCTGCTGCGCAGAGCGCTCTGCGCTCCGCGCTCTGCGTCTTAATCGCCTTCCTCGCCCTGAGCATGCTGGCTCACGCCCAAGAGACCACATCAGAACTCGTTGCCAAGGTTCAGCGGCAATACGATCAAACCAGGTCTATACGTGCTGATTTTAGCCAAGAAACCCGCTCTCGTGCTGCAAGCCTCAGCACAACTGCCAAAGGAAAGCTCTATTTTCTTAAACCGCGCGCCATCCGTTGGGACTATAGCGAGCCCAGGCAGCAGTTTGTCATAAATGAAGAGAAGGCTTGGCTTTATGTCCCTGACGAAAAGACAATATACCTTTACGAGGTTGATCAGATCATCAATTCCCCCATTGTCTTGAGCTTTTTTTCCGGTTTGGGACAATTGACTGAAACGTTCGACATCAGCCAACTTCCCCCCGAACCTGGCCCACCAATGCGCTTCCGTTTGGAGCTGCTGCCGCGTGAATCCGAGTCACCGGTTGCCCGGGTCACCCTATGGATAGCTGCTGAATCATATCGTGTGGTACGCATTCAAACCGAAGATCCCCTGGGAAACATCAATGAGATCACCTTCACCAATGTCCAGGTAAACACAAGCCTGGAACCTTCTTGGTTCGCCTTCAATGTCCCCCAGGGAGTGAGGCTGGAGCGCCAGGAAGCCATGTCCCTGAGGTAGAGCCAGCTGGCAGCCAGTAGTCAGCAGTTGAGAGAAGCTCAATCGTCATTTCGCATTTCTCAATCCGCATTCCGAAACCGGGAACCCGCCCGAAGGGTGGGAGTCCGAAGGACAAACCCCAAATCCCAAGCACCAAATCTCGGGGTTTCAGGTGTCAGGTGTCAGGTGTCAGGAAAAAGAAACATAGAAGCTGAAACCTGAAACCTTAATACTGAACACTGAAACCTGACACCTGACACCTAAATCCTTGGTCATTGTTATTTGGGTTTTGTGATTTGTAATTTCCATCAACTCCCGCCTCTACATGTCAACAACGAGGACGAGTTGAATTCTAATTCCTCAATCCCTTAATCTCACATCCTCAATCCTCAATCTGCAATCCACAATCCACTCTATGCCCTATGCCTTCCCAAATCCACAATCCTCAATCTGCAATCTGCAATCTACCAGCTGCCCGCTGAGATTAGCTCTCCTTGACACTCTCAACACTTACCCCTAGAATACTTATAAAACGGAAGAGAGTTTTGCCCATGGATATCGATAAGATCTTAGAAAAAATAATAAAATGGCTCTCTGATCCCAAGGGAAGAGAAATGTTCAAGACCATTGTCTATGTGGTTTTCCCACTCTTTCTCCTTATAGCATTTCGCCGTGCTGCACGCCGTCGGCCACCTGAGAAGTCGGCAACAGCCATCGAGCCCAAGATCCGCCCAGCCACCTATGATAGTCCGACCGCCACCGAAAGTCTCAAGGAAACCTGGGCCAGAGAGCAGAAGAAGGTGGAAAGAGAACTGCGAGAAGTCTTCGGTCGTCAAGACAGTGTCCTGGCAAGAGCCAAAAAAGAGTTTAATAGATCCACTGCACCCCAGGAAGCACCGTCTGCTGAATCCCCCGAGCGAAATGAAAAAAACACGCTCCAGGAAGAGCTTCTCAAGCTGTTCTCGCGCCGGTAACACAAAGTCAACCTCTGGCACATCACATTGCCTTTGGCGCGAAATTCACCACAAACACAGACGCCCCACTCTGACCATTTATCATGCGGAAACCACTATACGCCCTCCATGACCGCAAGCACCATCATGGAACATGACTTGCATGCTATGATCTTGTCTCGCCAAAAGACCCTGACGAGGGGCGGGGTGATTGGCGGCTCTGCTTTTTTGAATTGATTCGGAAAAAAAGTTTGTGATAGACTACGGCAATTTGAACGCTGGAGGGCAAAAGGGAAACATTCTTCCATGGTTACAGCGGGGTTCATATGAAAGTGAAGTTCTGGGGTGTGCGGGGATCGCTTCCAGCACCCATCTCTCCAACCGAAATCGAGAATAAGATCGTGCAGGCTTTGGGTGGCGCCAGTGGTGTGGACCTGGATGATATCGAGGCGGTAGAAAACTACGTTAGAGCCCTACCCTACTATCAACGAACCACCACCGGCGGCAACACTTCTTGCGTGCAAGTCTGCGGTGACAACACCGAAATCATACTTGATGCCGGCTCCGGCATCCGACAGCTTGGAATCGAACTCATGCAGGGACCTTGCGGTCAGGGCAAAGGCACTGTCCACCTCTTGATTAGCCATACCCATTGGGACCACATAATGGGCTTCCCTTTTTTCACACCCGCATATGCAGCTGGCAATCAGTTATTTATCTACGGCCGTCACTCCCGAATCAAGGAACGTTTCCAGGACCAGCATCACCCTGACCATTTCCCGGTGAGCTTGGAAACCATGTCTGCTGATGTCCAGTTTGTCCAGCTTCAAGAAGACACTGAGATGACCATTGGCGAATTTACAGTCAATAGCATGCCACTGCGACACCCTGGCGGCTCATTCACCTACAGGATCAAGAAAAACGGCCGTACTTTTGTCTACGCCACTGACGCTGAATACAAAGACCTCAGTCCTAGGGTAATGGGCCAATACATCTCCTTCTATGCCAATAGTGAGGCCCTCGTATTTGATGCCCAATTCAGCCTTGAGGACGCCATGGAAAAAGAAGGTTGGGGCCACAGTTCCTCCATGGTGGGAGTTGATATCGCCCTCAAGGCCAACATCAAGCGGTTGATTCTTTTCCATCATGAACCTTCCTACAACGATGAAAAACTTCAAGAGATTTACGACAAGACCATTCGTTACTACGAGATGATTAAGGGCAATAGCAACCTGGAAATCATCATGGCCCGGGAGGGTCTGGAAATGGAAATCTAGTTCCATGGCCACATCAGCCATCACTGTGCTCCCCGGCTCAAAAACTCTTCAGCCCCACGTAGAAAACTCCATCTCTTATTATACATTTCATCGGTTTAGCGAGTTTCTAGAATTAGAACACCTCGTTCTTACCCGACTGGGAGGGGTAAGTTCGCCGCCTTTCGCCAGTCTTAACGTAAGTTACGACACCGGAGACGAGGCCAGCAAGGTTCGAGAGAACGTGCGCCGGGTGCGAGCTGCTACTGATTGTTCTGCCCTTATCTATGCCCGGCAGAGCCACAGCAGCAACATCGTGGTTCTGCGCGAGCACCCGCGCCTTGACCCTGCAATTCCATACCCCCTGCAAGGAAAAGACGGTTTCATCACCCAATTGTCAGGCCTCCTCATGATGATAAAGGTCGCCGACTGCCAGGCAATCTTGCTTTACGATCCGGAGAAAAAGGTGGTTGCCATAATTCACGCGGGCTGGCGCGGTAGTGCCAAAAATATTGCAGGTACTGCTGTCCATCTTATGCAGGCTCACTTTAGCTGCGCTCCCCGAGACATCTTCGCCGGAATCGGCCCCTCGTTGGGCCCTTGCTGTGGTGAGTTTCGAAACTGGCGACAAGAGCTTCCGCCCAGTTTTGCTCGGTTTCAGGTACAGAAAAATCACTTCGATTTCTGGGCCATCAGCCAGTATCAACTCATGGAAGCCGGTTTGCTCAGGGACCATATCGACGTTTCCGGGCTTTGTACCAAGTGTCATCCTGAAGTTTTCTATTCCTACCGCGGCGAGGGCGAAACCGGCCGTTTTGCGGTGGTCATCGGCATCAAAGACATTTAGTATTCAAAGGGTAGAAAAAACCACTAAGGTCACAAAGGACACTAAGAAGA
>JAUVTM010000079.1 GCA_030601545.1 Syntrophobacterales bacterium | reverse complement strand
AAAATTCACACACCTCTCGCGTTGCTCCGCCTGAGGAATCTGTGCCACCGCTTCCTTCAATTCCTCAAGCGACAAGATAAATTCATCATCCGGATATTGAAGCAGTATCGATAGCACCTTCAGAAGAGAACGTTTTTCATCTGTCATTTGTCGAGCTCACTCTATTCAATGTTGAAGAAATCTATTGCTCTTCGGGCGGGGATTAACCCCATAAGCACTCAAATAAGGTTTTTCGTGACCAAGCTAGCCCTAAACAGTTTGATTAGGAAAGTGAAGGAGAACACTGAGGTCTTTTAAATCCCCCCCATCCCCCCTTTGCTAAAGGGGGGAACTTAATGAAATCACTTAAAAATCTTCCCCCTTTCGTAAAGGGGGATCGAGGGGGATTTCGTCGACCGGAGCGCTTGCTACACGGCATTGAGTTACGGAAGTTCCCTCCTTTTGTCGGATCAATCCCGCTACAGCGGGACTAACGCGGGAACGATCCGACCTACATTAGCGTGTCTCAAAACCTGCAGCACCTTGCTCCTGATAGAGGTCAACTTCTTTCTCCTTCTTGACCGTGGGAATGACAAAGCGATCCCTATATTTAGCAATCGCAAGTAATCGATACATTCCTTCAGCCATCTCCGCGGTCATACCGGCCTCTTCTAAAACGGCCATATCGGCTTCACCCTCCACCCGCTTCGATCGCATGTAACTGCGAAGGGCCATGAGTCTTTGCAGGGCAAGACGTATCGGCTCCTCATCCCCGGCGGTCAAGAGATTGGCGAGATAGGTTAATGGAATCCTCATCGCCTCAGGATTGTGAATATCTTCCTCCGACTTTTCCAAAAACTGCACCAACGGACTCAGGGGAGGCACATACCAGACCATTGGAAGCGTCCTGAACTCCGGGTGGAGAGGGAAGGCCAGTTGCCAATCCACCGCGAGTTTGTAGACCGGGGAATCCTGGGCGGCTTCGATGTAGCTCTGAGGAATGCCCTGTGAAATTGCCTCATCCACTACCTCCGGATCTTTGGGATCAAGAAACATCTCAGTGTGGGCAGAGTAAAGTTCCTGATCCTCTTTCACTGACGCAACACTGCCAATCTTGTCCGCATCGTAGAGGATGACGCCAACATAACGAATCTTGCCCACGCAGGTCTCGGCACAGAGGCTGGTCAAACCTGCTTCAACTCTTGGGTAACAGAACAAACACTTCTCCGATCTCCCTGTCTGCCAATTGAAGTAGACCTTCTTGTATGGACAGCCGGAAACACAGTAGCGCCAGCCACGGCACTTCTCCTGGTCCACCAGTACGATACCGTCCTCATCTCGCTTGTAGAGAGCACCGGAAGGGCAGGAGGCCACACAAGCCGGGTTCAAACAGTGTTCACAGAGACGTGGGAGATAAAACATGAAGACTTTTTTGAACTGAAGGTAAATCTGGCAATCCAGGTTTTTGAAATTCACATCACCAGAGCCGGTGGTGCTCACCCCGGCAAGATCATCCTCCCAGTTGGGGCCCCACTTCAGCTGCATGGGCTTGCCGGTAATCAGGGACTTTGGTCTGGTTGCCGGCTGATGTTTTTTGGGAGGGCTGGAGATCAGTTTGTCATAGTTATAGGTCCAGGGCTCATAATACTCGTCGATACCAGGAAGATCTGGGTTGTGAAAAATCTTCAGCAATTTAACCGGCCGACCGCCGGCGCGAAGACTGAGCTTTCACCCCATCTCCCAACCGCCCTTGTGCAGGGTCTGATCTTCCCATTTCTTGGGATAGCCGATCCCCGGTTTGGTCTCCACGTTGTTAAACCAGATGTACTCGGCGCCACTCCTGTTGGTCCAGACGTTCTTGCAGGGAATGCTGCAGGTGTGGCAGCCGAGACATTTGTCCAGATTCAAGACCATGGCGATTTGTGCTTTAATCTTCATACCAGTCCACCTTTCCTGCCTTTCGGACCACGATCACCTCATCGCGTTGAGCACCAGTTGGTCCGTAATAGTTGAAACCGTAACTCAGTTGCGCATACCCACCGATCATCTGAGTCGGCTTCACCAGGATGCGAGTAACACTATTGTGAGTCCCGCCTCGTTTCCCAGAAAGCTTTGAGCCTGGAGTGTTGATCATTCTCTCCTGAGCGTGGTACATGAATGCTTTTCCGCGGGGGATCCGGTGACTTACCACCGCCTTGGCCATCACTACCCCATTGACATTAAAGCACTCGAGCCAGTCATTGTCTTCGACCTCAATGGAAGCTGCATCCTCGTCATTGATCCAAATGGCTTCACCGCCGCGAAATAGGGTCAGCATTATGAGGGTATCCGAGTAGGTACTGTGAATTGACCACTTGGAGTGCGGGGTAAGGTAGTTCAGAACGATCTCTTTGCTCTCTGGGCGAGTTACCTCTGTTGAGCCGAGCGCTTGCATATCCAGTGGGGGCCGAAAGAGCGGCAGTCCTTCACCAAAAGCCAGCATCCACTCATGGTCCTGGTAGAATTGAGCCCGCCCCGTGAGGGTTCGGAAGGGAACTTTCTCCTCTATGTTGATGACGAAGGGAGAATACATTCGGTCCTCAGACTCGAT
Source organism: Syntrophobacterales bacterium (assembly GCA_030601545.1). GTDB lineage: Bacteria > Desulfobacterota > Syntrophobacteria > BM002 > BM002 > BM002. The sequence continues at coordinate 5,760 of JAUVTM010000079.1, read as the reverse complement.
ACCGCTCCAGATGGGGCTGGTGATAATCTTGCGCGGTCGTGCATCCAGGTCCGCGAAGCTCATCTTCTCTCCCTCTCTATCCTTACTCAGATGGGCAAGGCTAAGCCCTGTCTTCTTCTCTAAGCCGCCCCATGCTTTGACCGCGGTGCGTCCATTGGTCTCTGGGGCCAGCAACAGGATCGCTTCAGCCACTTGTTTGCCCGTTTTCAACTCCGGCATTCCCTGCGTCATGCCGGAACCTGCGACCGTTCCGAGCTTTTCTTTTAGCTCCTCGTATTCTTGATCTGACTTCCAGGTAATTCCCTTAGAGCCTATGCCCACATTGGCGATCAAAGGTCCCAGGGCTGTCATCATTTTGTAAGTATTGGGGTAATCTCTTGTGACCACGGAGAGGTTCGGCATGGTCTTACCCGGTATCGGCTCCACTTCTCCTTTCTTCCAATCCTTGACGGTCGGTTGGGCAATTTCACCGGGTGAATCGTGGAGTAGGGGGGTAGCAACCAAATCCTTCTGTTCTCCAAGATGGTTTGCAGCAAGTTCCGAAAACTTCTCAGCAATAGTCTTGAACTGATCCCAATTGGTCCTGGTCTCCCAGGGAGGATCAATGGCCGGGTTGAAAGGATGGATAAAGGAATGCAGATCTGTGGTGCTGAGATCGTGCATCTCATACCAGGAGGCTGCCGGCAGGGCCACGTCCGAGTACATGGCGCTGGTGGACATCCGGAGTTCTAGGGTGACCAGGAGATCCAGCTTGCCTTCGGGAGCCGGATCTCTCCACTGTATCTCCTCCGGCTTGTTCTCACCCTCTTTGTTGAGCACCGCATTGTCGGTTCCCAAGAGATGTTTGAGAAAATACTCGTGGCCCTTACCGCTTGCGCCCAGAAGGTTTGCCCGCCAAAGAAAAAGAAGTCGAGGCCAATTTTCTGGACTGTCCGGATCCTCAAGAGCGAACGAAACTTCGCCCTTCTTCAGTTTGTCCACCACATAAGAGATGATCTCTTCGTCCGAGCTAGCTCCGCTCTCCGATGCTTCCCTACAGAGATCCAACGGGTTTCGATTGAACTGGGGATAGGACGGTAGCCAGCCAAGCCTTGCGGCAATGACATTATAATCAGCCAGGTGTTTGTCCACCACAGTCTCGGCCAGGGGAGAGGCGATGTGCTTGGCGTCGAAAGTCTCGTAACGATACTGGTCCGTGGCAAAATAATAAAATGAAGTTCCATTTTGTTGTCGGGGAGGCCTCCGCCAATCCAGCCCAAAAGCAATGGCAGCCCAGGATGCTTGGGGGCGAAGTTTTTCCTGACCAACATAGTGGGCCCAACCTCCTCCGTTCACCCCCTGACAACCGCAGAGGGTGGTGAGGTTCAGGATAGCCCGATAGGTTATGTCATTGTGGTACCAGTGATTAACGCCGGCACCGAGGAAAATCATGGATTTTCCCTTGGTTTTTTCGGCATTTTCGGCAAATTCCCGGGCCACACGAACAACATCATCTTTGGGGACACCTGTTATCCCTTCTTGCCAGGCAGGCGTGTAGGGTTTGGAATCATCGTAGTCCTGGGCGACCTCGCCGCCCTGACCCCTATCCACCCCGAGATTGGCGGCCATGAGATCAAAAACCGTGGTCACCAGGATCTCCTCACCGTGCCGATTAATCTTCTTCACCGGGACCTTGCCGACCTTTGTGCTGGCCCCCTGGAACTCGAACAAAGGAAGTCCCACTGAAAGCCAGCCGTCATTCTCCTCAGCAAAACTCAACAGGGGATCCACCGCAGCCCCACTAGCCGAATCTTGCTGATGCAGGTTCCAACGTCCTTCCTCGTTCCAACGAAAACCAATACTGCCGTTGGGAACAACGAAGCTCTTGCTTTTGGCGTCGTAGTAAAGAGTTTTCCATTCCGCGTTGTTTTGGTCGATATCCAGATCTGAAGCCCGTAGAAACCGCTCGGAAACATGCTGGTCTCCGTTCGGTTTCAAGACCACTGCAAAGGGAAGGTCGGTAAATGCTTTGGCGTAGGAAGTGAAATATTCGGACTGTCGGTCAAGATAGAATTCTTTGAAGACCACAAAGGTCATGGCCATGGCAAGGGCGGAATCGGTGCCCGCCTTGGCCGGAAGCCAGGTGTCGGCGAACTTCACATATTCAGCGTAATCCGGCGCCACCGCCACAACTTTGGCGCCCCGGTAGCGTGCCTCAGTAAAGAAGTGGGCGTCAGGGGTACGGGTCATGGGCAAATTGCTGCCCCAGACAATCATGTAGGTGGACTCGTACCAATCCGCGCTTTCTGGGACATCGGTCTGTTCGCCCCAGATTTGGGGAGAGGCAGGCGGCAGGTCACAGTACCAGTCGTAGAAACTGATAAGGGGAGCGCCGATAAGCGAGAGAAACCGAGCGCCGGAGGCATAACAGACCATGGACATGGCTGGGATCGGGGTAAAACCGAAAATCCTCTCAGGTCCATACTCCTTAATGGTGTGAACAGTGGAAGCGGCGATGAGCGTAGCCGCTTCGTCCCAGGTAACCCGAACGAAGCCACCCTTGCCCCGCGCTTGTTGATACTGTCTCCTTTTCTTCTCGTCTGCCACAATGCTCTGCCAGGCGGCCACAGGATCAGCCTGTGCTTTGAGCGCATCCCGCCACATCTCCAACAAGACGGAGCGTATATAAGGATACTTCAGCCGAACGGGGCTGTAGGTGTACCAGGAAAAGGTAGCACCTCGGGGGCAACCCCGGGGCTCGTGATCGGGGAGATCGGGTCCGCAACTGGGGTAGTCACCCCTCTGGGTTTCCCAGACGATAATCCCGTCCTTGACGTACACATCCCACGAGCAGGATCCGGTGCAATTGACTCCGTGGGTGGAGCGGACCTTCTTGTCATACTGCCATCTTCTCCGGTAGAAATCCTCCCAGTCCCTCTCACCACAACGGACCTCAGCCCAGCCAGCAGCTACCCGTTCCTTTTGGCAGGATTGCCCCTCATGGCGAGGTCGGAGGAATCGAAGAGATGACAACAGTTTCTTCTTGGCCATGGGTTCCCTCCATTTCAGTCGGAAAACCTTCTATTTATTAGGGGTCAACAGCTAATGGGCTATGCTATCTAGTGGGACAGGACATACACAGAAAATTGGTCAGCTGAAATTGGAAAGTCGTTTTCAGAGTGGTAGTCGCGATAAGATGTTTGAAACCGGTTCTCACAGGTGCATAATTCGTTTAGTCGGATCAACCCCGCTAGCGCGGGAACGATCCGACCTACAATATTTCTCATTACTAGTTCAGCGTAGGTCGGGTGGTTCCTCGACAGCGGGTTCACCCGACGACCATGGCAGCTCCCTCGCTTATGCGGCCAATAAGTTGACCGAACACCACCGCCTGGGATTTACAGGGTTTACCCTTCCCAGTGGATGGCTTCCATCGGACATGAATCAATGGCTTCTTCAATAAGATCCTCGGGGCCACCCTCCGGCTTGATTACCTCTGACTTTTCTGTTTCCTCATTGAGTTGAAAAACCTCGGGGCAAATTCCTTCGCAGGTACCACAGCCAATGCATTCATCCTGGTCAACACTCACTCTTCGGGCCATTTCCTATCAACCTCGGCTTTTTATCCGGGCGGGAACCCGCCCCTACAATGATCGTCTTTAGGTTGGCTAAAGTAGATCGTAGGTCGGATCGTTCCCGCGTTAGTCCCGCTTTAGCGGGATTGATCCGACAAAACGGGGGATTTACCTCAATTGTCGGGTGAACTCCGCCGAGGCGGAAACCACCCGACCTACGTGTATTGCTTTTGTGCTAACTTTATGTGATGTGGGGGAGGGGTTTACCCCCTCCCGTAAAAACAATTTCGTTTATCCCAAAATGGCCTTCAGATCTTCGTCCGCCGTGGTGATGGGCTTGATGTCGAAGTTTTTGACCAGCACATCGAGCACATTGGGTGAGATAAAGGCCGGCAGCGATGGCCCGAGCCGAATGTCCTTGATCCCCAGGTGCAGCAGGGTCAGTAGAATGGCCACCGCCTTCTGCTCATACCAGGAAATGATCATTGAGAGGGGCAGTTCGTTCACCTCGACGTTGAATGCCTGGGCCAGGGCCATGGCAATCTGGATTGCGGAGAAGGCATCGTTGCACTGGCCCACGTCCAGCAATCTCGGGATGCCGCCGATGTCGCCCAGGTCCATGTCGAAGAAGCGGAACTTACCGCAGGCCAGGGTAAGAACCACGCAGTCTTCAGGCACCTTTTCCACGAACTCGGTATAGTAGTTCCGCCCGGGTTTGGCTCCGTCGCAGCCTGCCACCAGAAAGAAGTGACGGATAGCGCCACCCTTTACCGCCTCGATTATCTTGTCCGCCACGCCCAGAACCGCATTTCTTCCAAAACCCACCATGACTTCGCGGCCGTTCACATCCTCCTGGAAGCCGGGCAGGGCAAGGGCTCGATCGATGACCGGCTGAAAATTGCGGTCGGATATATGGGAAATTCCAGGCCAGCCAACCAGGCCGCAGGTGAAGATGTTGTTCCTGTACAGGTCTTTTGGTTTCTGGATACAATTGGTAGTCATCAAGATGGAGCCGGGAAATTGGGAAAACTCCCTGCCCTGATTCTGCCAGGCCGTGCCATAATGGCCGTAAAAATGCTCATATTTCTTTAACTCGGGGTAGCCATGACAGGGAAGCATCTCACCGTGGGTGTAAACGTTGATACCCTTGCCCTCTGCTTGCTTGAGAATTTCCTCCAGATCCTTGAGGTCATGTCCCGAGACCAAGATGGCTTTTCCTTTCTTCGCACCCAGGGGAACCTTGGTTGGCACCGGGTGGCCGTAGGTTCCGGTGTTTCCGGCATCCAAGAGTTCCATGGTCCTCAGGTTGACCTCACCGCACTTCAGTACCAGGCCAATCCAATCCTCGAGGCCCAAATCCTCCCTGTAGATGGCAGCCAGACCTTCGTGGACAAAACTATAGACCGCATCATCCTCCTGCCCGAGAATCTGAGCATGATCAGCGTAGGCTGCTACGCCCTTAAGACCGAAAAGCAAAATGTGCTTCAGGGAAAGAATGTCAGGATTGGCACTGGGATAGGAGCTGATGCCAACAGCCTCAGCCTGTTGAACCAATCCATCCAAAGTGGATTCCGGCTTGAAAGTGGCAGGCCCTTCAGGAATGTCCACGTTGCCGCCTGCAGCCTTGACTTTCTCCTTTAGCTGTTCCCGCTTTTCTACGGTCTGGTTGATCAACGCCACGAAGCGGTCAGGGTCGAAATCCACATTGGTCAAGGTAGAGAAAGTGGCTTCACAGGTGAAGACATTGACATCCCGCTCGTTGATCCCCACCTTCCTCCCCTCCACCGCATACTGGGATAACCCTATAACAGCGTAGATGAGTAGATCCTGAAGGGCAGCAACTTCCGGCTCCTTTCCACAAACACCTATCTTGGTGCATCCCTCGCCTTTGGCCGTTTGCTCACATTGGTAACAAAACATAGACTTCCTCCTTTTCTAACTCTTTGTCGATAGTTCAATCATCTAAACCTTGAAGCCAGTTTTTCACTCTCCGATTATATTCATTGTAACCATAATAAATCAGATTGGCACCGCCATTGATCTAAGTCAAAGAATAAAAAAAAGTTGAGAGTCCATTCAACCAAATTGGAATAGTGTCATTCCAAAATGGCATACTCTTCCCAGGGTTAAATTTACATCTCATCTACAACTATTTAATATTACATATATTTTAAAGTTACTATTCCTGGCATGATTACTGCTTTTC
>JAUVTM010000327.1 GCA_030601545.1 Syntrophobacterales bacterium | reverse complement strand
TGGTCTTCCTTCCTTTTTTGGACTGGCACCCTCTGAGTGGTGGCCGCGGATCTCAGCCGCCCTATCTCATAGAGAGGCTCCCGGGTTCCGGCGGAGAACCACTTATTACCATGGCCCCGGACCGACGTCGGGACAAATCTGATGCTGCATATCGACTGCTCCGGACCATTGGAGAAAAGAAAAGAGTGGCCGAAGCCAAACGGATCTTCTACGTCGCAGCAACCCGAGCGTGTCGGAGTCTCTATCTCAGTGGAATCGTCCGGATAAAAAACGGCGAAATTGTACCCCGTAAAGAAAGTCCCCTTTGGTGGCTCTGTAATCACTATGGACTGAAGCAGTCTGAAAACGAAGAGCTCATCGCTGAAAATAACAGCCTTTTGGATCTCTACCTCAATCCCACTTTGACTTCTGCAGACGTGGACGAGCATGCCGCAGCGGCTGAGATCCCTGAACCTCTACCCTTTACTCCAGAACCTTTGGCTTATATCACCGTTGCTCCCTCACAGCTTGCTGGGCACACGGAACAAGCCCAAGCAGGGGAAGATGATCCCAACGCTCGGGCGAGGGGTGCGGTTACCCATAAAATTCTTGAACATCTGGGCCAAGACCGTCCCCTTCCAGAGACGGCTGCTGTGGTTTCAGCTCTTATCAGCAAAACCGTTCCTGAAACGGTGGCGAAACCACTGGCAGAGGAAATACTCCAAGAGGTTCGGAACTGCTTGGAGGAGGAGTTTTTCAGCTGGCTTCTTGGCAAGAACCACCATCAGGCCTATTGCGAATGGAGCCTAGAAGATCGGCCAGCAACACATCAAATTCGCTCTGGGACTATTGATCGGGTGGTTTTCGACGGAGATAGTTGGTGGGTTGTCGACTACAAGACCAGCCGTCCGCTCTCCGGTGAGAACGTAGATCGTTTTATCGAGCACGAGGTGAATCGCTATCGACCGCAGCTTCTTGCCTACAGGGAGATGATCGCCAACTATTTCAAGGTCGACCCACGTTCAGTTCGAGTAGTGCTCTACTTCACCTCTTTACAACAAAAAATTGAGTTAAACGCCGAGCCCCAATAGTCAACCCACTTATATCATTTTGATTTTAAGGATTTATTACCCAAAAGTGGTACGGCCAGAAATGGGTAAAAAAACGACGTGTTTAGATAGGATATATTCTTTTTGAGAGTTTTTAGCACGAAAATAAGGTGTAGGAGACTTTGTCGCCTTCTTTGAAGCCACGGGCCAGTTCCATGTGTCGCAGCGTGGCAAAGTTATTTTTGAACTCCGACTCGCTGATCTTCAATTCGCTCATCACTTCTTGCGCTGTGAGGGGCCCTCGATCCTTGAGCAACATTAGAATCCTTTCCTGGAGTGGAGTCAACTGTTGCCCCTGAGCCATGCTGCTCTTGGCCGTGTGCACTGCCCAAGGATCGCAAGCTTTAGGGGGATTCAATGCATCCAGGTAGCAGTCCTCACAGAGTGTCCGACCCAGATGTTCAAATTCCTCGCCTTTTTCAATTGAATCACCACAGCTCCCACATTCAGCCATCTCAGTCTCCGAATCGAGAATTAGAGAATTTTGCAATTGGTAGATCTCGTAAATTGAAATATCCAACTCCGATTATTGGAACGCCACTCCATAATACCTGAATTCCTAAATCCCTCAATTCCTATTTTGCCTTGCTTTTTTCAGGGGGCCTATTATCTTATAGAGCGGTCAAGCTTCAGCTATTATTAAGCGATGGAGGAAAATATGGAAAAGGACGAAGTATACTTCAAAGTGGGTGATGAGGTATGGCGTAAAGGGGGCTATTTTTACCAGAGAAGTACCATCAAAGGCATTGAGGGAGAAAAGGTAACCCTTGGAAATAAGGAAGTCACCATTGACGACCTCCTACCCGTTTCTATTTTTGCCGTGCCGGACCAGATAAAGGGGTTGGCTTATGAAAGCCATATATACGACTATCTGGTTTTCCGCACGTATGAAAGCGGCAGGATGATGGACATGGGAGCCAGAGAGAAGGCTGAAGGGTTGTATGTGGAAAAACCGGTGTG
>JAUVTM010000021.1 GCA_030601545.1 Syntrophobacterales bacterium | reverse complement strand
GATGTGGTGAATGCAAACAGTATTTTGTAGAGTACTGGATCAACGGAGAATTGAAAATGGTCCGTGCCTCCTGACGGGGACCTCAGTTTGGTTCAGGTGAACCTGCGAATGAGAAGAGTGAGGCAGGAAAATGATTGTTTTTGGCACTATATTTGCGTGCATATAACGAGCAGTAATCTCAATAAGGCTAGGAGGAGTTGCGAGGAAGAGACCTCGACCAGAAGCTACGTCCTCATCCAGGGTGCTACCAAGATGTTGCGTTTTCCCAATCTACTGATACTGCCTGACAAGGTCTACAGCCTGAGCATTGAAGAATTAAACAGCAAACGTGCCTCTGACCGCTTCCTCATCGACCATACGGTGAGGGGTGTCAATTTCTCAGACCCTCTTGATGCGTGGATAACCTCTCTTGCTGTGAGTAAGGAATTCCTCGAAGACTATGGTTTGTATAAACTTAAGATTCCCCTCGAATGGCTTCTCGTTCGGTTCTTGCACCAGCATGTTGAAACCGACTCCCTCAACCTTCTCTCCAGTGACGATGGCCAGGTGCTCTCATCATCAAATTTTAGAGAGTACTTGGGACGTGAGTTTTCCGGTACTGAAGCTGGGGAGATACTCCGGACTCTGATACAGTCTTGGGCCGGGGTTCATCCAGGAGGGGCACTGGAATTTAGAGACCTATTTGTATCAACCGATTTTACCCTGGAGATATTAGAACCTAGTCTAGACGCATTAATATCGAAAGGTCACATTAAAGAATTGGGCCAAAATGTTTACGTGGTCAAGTGAACGGGATCAAGTCTGCGTTTGACTCTTGTCAGCCTCGTAAAGATCTGACCACTATTCTTCAGACTTTTTCTTGAGAGCGCGGGCAAATGGGGCATTGAAAGGGCTGGGCCTTTTGGTCTCTCGTTTCCTCTTCTCCTTGCCGTTGCTTCCTCGCTTTGCCCTCTTCTCTTTCCTCTCGGGAGACCGCCTAGGATTTTCTCTCATGGAAAGAGAGATTCTGTTCCTTTCAAGATCGACATCCAGGATCGTGACCGTTACTTGTTGCTGAACCTTGACCACCTCGCGGGGGTTTTTGACGAAACGGTCCGCCAGTTCGCTCACATGAACCAAGCCATCCTGTTTGACGCCTATGTCCACGAAAGCTCCAAAGGCCGTGACGTTGGTAACGATCCCCGGTAACTTCATGCCAGCTCGCAAATCATCCATGGTCTGCACTTCCTCGGCAAAGGCAAAGACCTCGAACTCCTGACGCGGATCGCGGCCAGGTTTGGCAAGCTCGGCGACAATGTCAGTGAGAGTGGGCATTCCTACCTTTTCCGTCACATAGGTTGACAGGTCAATCTTCTGCCTTAACTCTTCATTGTGCACCAGTTCCTCCACTGAGCAGCCTAGATCGCCGGCCATGGCCTTGACAATTGAGTAGGATTCAGGGTGAACAGCGCTGGCATCGAGAGGATTCTTGCCATTTCTGATGCGCAAGAATCCAGCTGCCTGCTGGAAGGCCTTGGGACCCAGCCGGTGTACTTTTTTTAGGTCCTCCCTGCGCAGAAACGGGCCGTGCTCATTGCGGTAGTCGAAGATGTTTTTCGCCAGCTGTGGTCCGAGCCCGGAAACGTAAGTGAGTAACTGCTCACTTGCCGTATTGACTTCAACCCCGACACCATTGACACAGCTGATCACTGTGTCATCCAGGCTTTTTTTCAAGGCCTGCTGGTCCACGTCGTGCTGGTATTGTCCCACCCCAATTGATTTGGGGTCAATTTTCACGAGTTCGGCGAGTGGATCCATGAGCCTTCTGCCAATGGAAACCGCACCACGAACCGTCACATCGAGGTCTGGAAACTCTGCCCTGGCCGTTGCTGAAGCGGAATAAACGGAGGCGCCGCTCTCGTTGACCATTACTACCGGAATGTTGTCAGGAAGATCCAGGCTCTTGACCAGAGCCTCCATTTCACGTCCACCTGTACCGTTCCCCACGGCTATGGCCTCCACCTGGTAACGTTCGCACAATTCTCCGAGCGTAGCCAATGCCTCCCATTTACTCTTCTCAGATGTGAAGGGATAGACAGTCTTGGTATGCAGGAGTTTCCCCTGGCGATCCTGGCAAACCACTTTGCAACCTGTGCGGTAGCCAGGATCTATGGCCAGAACGTTTTTCTGGCCGAGGGGTGGAGCGAGCAGAAGTTGTCGAAGGTTATCGGCAAACACATTGATCGCCTTCGCATCTGCACGCTCTTTGGTGGCTAAACGGATCTCCGTTTCCATTGACGGGGAGAGGAGCCGTTTGTAGCTGTCACGCACAGCCGCTTTGACCTGCTGGGCGGCAGCGCAATCTCCCCGAACAAACAGAGTCTCCAGGAGAGCCAAAGCTTCATCCTCGGGAGGATGTACACGAACAGTCAAAAAACTCTCTTTTTCTCCTCGACGCAGGGCCAGAATTCTGTGGGACGGAGCCTGCGCCACAACCTCTTGCCAATCAAAATAGTCCCTGTACTTTTTTCCTTCAGTCTCCTTGCCCGCAACTACCTTAGCGTGAAAGAGTGCCTTTTGAGTATAGAATGCCCGCATTTTCGCTCTGGCCTCTTGATCTTCATTTACCCACTCCGCAACAATGTCTCGGGCGCCAGCAAGGGCGTCCTCAACCGCCTCCACTCCCTTCTCGGAATCAAGAAAGGCTTCAGCCTCCTGGTGCGGATCTGTGGTCTCTTCTTGGGCAAAAATCTTCTGGGCCAAAGGCTCCAGCCCCTTCTCTCTGGCAACGGTTGCCCGCGTGCGCCGTTTGGGGCGATAGGGCAGATATATATCCTCTAAGACCGCCAGGGTCTCAGCCGACAGAGTTTTATCTCTGAGCTCATCGGTAAGAAGCTCCCGCTCGTCCAGAGATTTCAATATCGCCTCTCTCCGCTTGTCCAACTCCTGCAACTGATGGAGTCGGTCGCGGATGGTTCTTAAAGCTACCTCATCCAGCGAACCGGTGGCCTCCTTTCTGTAGCGGGCAACAAAGGGGATCGTGGCCCCTTCCTCGAGCAGAGCTGATGTAGCCCGGACCTGTTGTGGCCCAAACTCGAGTTCCTGAGCGATCTTGACGATATGCTTTTCGTTCATGTGCTCTCCTGCTTGTGATTGATAGCCCGGATATTTTAAACAACTCTGGCAAAAATCGCATGAAGGGTCAAGAAGTTCCTCTGAACAGCGCTCTGCGAAATACTGCCAAGATTTACCGCTTTCTGTCGGACCAAACTATCAAACTGCCCCTCAAACAGGAGTTTTCATCGACATCTCAATCTGTTAGCTTGGTCCGACCTCAAAATAAGACCTCAAAATAGGGGTCCAAAAGAGCAAAGCCACCTTGGATTCCAGCTCAACGAGTAGAAGAAATCGTTACATTTTGCAACATTGTTCTTCATTTATGCAATAGGATTTAATTGATTGATATTAAAAGATTATTTTTTATTAATATCCGAAAGCGTTGCGATATGTAACATTAAAGATGAGTGGGCCAAAAACTAAATTATCTGCATAAAATCAGTTATTACAACAGTATAGACGCTAACTCTCCCTTTTGGCATAGATGTTGTACTAATAAGGCCGCTACAAACGAGAATTGCAGACCATGGGAAAAACTAAGGGAAAACAGGAGAGTAAATCATGGGCTTGAGAGAGAAAAGCGAAAGAATAATGCTGGCAATCACCTTCGCTGAAGCAGGAGAGCAGGAGACCGCCAGGGAGTTCTTGCGGGAGGGCAAAGTTCTTCGCAAGAGAGTGCGCCCGAGTCCGCGGCCCAGACTCAGGAAGCAACTTCGCACACCTTCCAGCCACCGCCGGTAGTGAGCTGAGAGTTCGGAACCAGATGATCAGGAGAGCATTACGATCATGCTAAAGAGACTCAGGAAACAGATCTTGAGGAAGACAAAGGGAGAGCAGAAGGAGGTGGCGGTGAAAAATCGCCAGGCTCAGGCCCTTAGAAAAAGAATCGAGAGGCAGACCGAGGCGATCGCCTTCGCCGAGGCCGGTCTGCATGAGCACGCCCAGGACCTTATACGAGCGGAACTAGCTGAAAAGGCAAAAGTCCTGGTGGTGGGTCACGAGGACACCTTTTCTGAGCCGGTAATGCAATACGCAGTAGGGCTTGCCGAGCGTATGGGTCACGAAATCGTCGCCCTGAATGTAAGCCCGGTTCGGACTGAATCATCCAGCCTGGAGCCTTATTGTGACATAGTTTGCGAAAAGTTTAGGGTTAGAAGCGAGGAAAGTGTGGCTAGGTTCCGCCGTGCTTGTAACGAAAAAGGAATCCCTTTCAGCCATATGATCAAATTTGGTGAGGTTGACCAGTGCATTAAGGAGATTCACGAGGAGAGCCTTCGGGTGGAGTTTGTGGTCACCGAGCCGGAGAGTTGTCCCGACGAGGGGAGCGTAACGATTCCCGTGTTCTGTATGGCTCGCTAGCTTTACAGCCACTGACAGATGGACGCAGATGTCGCCCCGCCAGCCCCTCGCGCCTTTAAATCACCATTCTCATATTCTTCACAGGAAAAAGAGGAGTTGCATGGACGCTCGTTTCATTTTCGGTCTGGTTTTGATCCTATTCACCATTGGGCTTTGCTTCTATTATAGGAAAGAAAGCAAAAAGAAATAGGGAGAGGTATCAACGCCCACTTGCCTTCCTCTCGTTCCCCGGCGAGATCTCACCCCTTATTTGACCCCATAAAACAAGTAGATTACGGTAAGCATGACCGCAAGGAAGATAACGGTGATGCCCGCACCGGCCTTGGTGTAGTTCACGGTCCGGTAGCCACCGGGCCTCATGACGAGCGCGTTGACCTGGTGGGTGGGCAGAATAAAGGTATTTGAAGCAGAAAGACCCACCACCAGGGCCGCCATTCTCGGATCCCCGCCTACCAGGACCGCCATGTTCATGCAGAGGGGCACCAGCAGAACCGTGGCTCCCACATTGGAGATTACTAGGGTAAAAAACGAGGTCAAGATTCCGAACACTGCCAGCAGAACTATGGGGGGTACCGCCCCGATCAGTTCGAGTATGCCACTGGCTATGTAGGCTGCGGTGCCGGTCTGCTCAAAGGTAACTCCCAGGGGGATGAGCCCGGCTAAAAGAAACACCGTCATCCAGTCTACTGAATGGTAGGCCTCATCGATCGAAAGCACTCCAGTAATTATCATCCCCAGCGCTCCGGACATCAAGGCCACCGAGAGTTGTACGTTGAAGAAGATGATCTGACTCAGAGCGACTGCCAGCCAGAGCATGGCGAGCTTAGCCTTTGCTGGCCGTAAGATCTCACCTTCCAGGGGGGAGGAGAAGGTGAAGGGTCGGGGCAGAGGTTGTCTCCTGATCCGGTGAAACCGGTCCCAGGGGCCCTGAAGCAAAATGGCATCTCCCATCTTCAATCGTACATGATTGATCCCGGCAAAGTAGAACCTATCTCCGGCGTGAATTGCTATGGGGTTCACTCGGTAGTACTTCTGGAAGCGGACCTCGCCCAGAGTTTTGTTTATCAGTTCGGAGCGGGGAGAGACCACGACCTCCACAAGACCGGCGTTTGTACGGGCGAATTCATTAACAAAGAAGTCCAGCCCATCCTTGAGCTCCCAACCTTTATGTTTGGCGAGTGCCCTGACATTGGCTTCTTTGCCGATGATGACCAGGTCGTCGCCGGGAGCTATCCGGTTATGTTTCCTAGGCACAAATCTTTTCTTACCCTTCGCAGCATTGCCAGTGGCGACAACTGTTACCAAGAAGTCCTGGCGAACGGCCAGTTCCGCAAGGGTTTTAGGCCCTTCGAAGGTTTCCGGAACGTGGAGTTCAAAGAGATGATCGAGAGCAGGGTAATCGCCCAGAAGCATGGCTGTGACCCCCCGGTCCGTCTCACCCTTAGCGGCGGGCAGGATGAACTTGCCCAGAACCAGGAAATAGATGATGACGCTTAGGAGCAGACAGATGCCTATGGGGGTCTGGGTAAAGAGACCGAAAGGTGCTAGGCTTTTGCCTTCAAGCACCATAAGGTCATTGAGGAGGATGGTGGGACTGGCCCCTACCAGGGTAAGGGTGCCGCCGACGATGGCACAGAAGCCCATGGGCATGAGAATCCGGGAAACCGGAATTTCAAGTCGTTTGGAAATCCGCTGCGTTGCCGGCAGGAAAAGGGCTGCTGCCCCGATGTTCTGTATCATGCCGGAGATAATGCCAACAGTAGCGGAGATCAGGGCCATGAGTCGGCGTTCGCTGCGGCCCGCTAATTTGACAATCGGGTTGGCCACTTTGTTCATCACCCCGGTCTTGTCCAGGCCGGCGCCAATGATAATGACAGCTATGATGGAGACTACCGCATTACTGCTGAGTCCCATGAAGGCTTGCTTTGGAGAAATCAGTCCAAGGGTGGGCAGCAGAACCATCATAATTATGCCCACCACGTCCACTCGGACCCACTCGAATACGAAGAGAATGATTACGAAGGCAAGAACAATTAAGGTCATTACCATGTCGGCGGTCATTGTGGATGCTCCTCCCCGCTCTAGCTAGCGTGGTAACATTGTATTCTAGTGGGTCAGGCCAGGAGTAAGAGATGCCAACAAACATGGAGACGTCATAGCGCCATCTATGATAAGAAAGATTCGGCTCAATGTAGCAAGACTTCGGAATAAGAACAAGTTTTAACAAGATCGAGATGTGCTATACTGCACCGGTGCCAGTCTGCCGTGCAGTTCTGGACGGGCTTAGACTGGATAGTGGAACGGCCTTGGGTAAGGTTGCAGAACAGGACGGATTGTCCACTCCAGGAGGGTGAGCTATCCGAGTTTGGTAAGTCCATGGAATCGCAGAAAAAAATTTGGGCAAGTAGAAATAAGGGGTGAGCATGGCACTTTTTGGCAAGTCCGAGGAAAGGCAACAGCTCGAGGATCTTGAGGAGTTGAGGCAGGAGGTGCTCAGGGCGCAAATGCCAGGGTCGGTGGAGGCCGTCGCTCTAAGGGAATTGGAAAAACTAGAGAAAACTCCTGTAGAGGCAGCTGAATATACCATTGGCATCAATCACCTTGAGTATCTAGTGAGCCTGCCATGGGGTGTCCACACAAAAGACAATCTCGATCTTGCGCGGGCCGAACGAGTTCTCAATGAGCAGCACGCGGGCCTCTACCAGGTGAAAGCCAGGATTCTGGAATACCTGGCGGTCCGGACCCTCAAACTCCAGCGAAAACCCAAGCTTATGGTGGTGGACGATGAGGAAATTGCCCGGACCAATCTGCAGCATATCCTTGAAAAAGAAGGCTACCAGGTAGCCACAGCCACAAATGGCGTGGAAGCGTTGGAGCAGATGAATTCCGCCGCCTTTGACCTGGTGCTCACTGACCTCCGCATGCTTGAGCTCGGGGGGATGGAACTCTTGGAGCGCATTAAGAGTCGACATGTCGACACCGAGGTGGTCATCGTCACAGGCTATGCTTCGGTGGACTCGGCACTTGAGTCTGTGCAAAAGGGCGCCTACCATTATCTCTCAAAACCATTGAAAATTGATGAAGTGCGCACCATCGTAAAGCAGGCCCTGGCCGAAAAGCAATGGGAGCACAGGCCCAAGGGTCCAGTGTTTTGCTTTAGTGGCCCGCCGGGCACGGGCAAGACTTCATTGGGAAGGGCAATCGCTACTGCTCTCGGGAGAAAGTTTATTCGGCTGTCTGTCGGTGGTATGAGGGACGACGCGGAGATCAGGGGGCATCGCCGGAGTTACGTTGGCGCCATGCCCGGGCGGATCATCGACGCCATCCGTCAGGTCGGATCCAGGAATCCTGTATTTATGCTGGACGAAATCGACAAGATAGGCCAGGACTTTCACGGCGATCCGGCCTCGGCCTTGCTGGAGGTTCTGGACCCGGAGCAGAATGACCATTTTCTAGATTACTACCTGGATGTGCCCTTTGATCTGTCGAGCGTCATGTTCATTGCCACCGCGAATCTTGTGGATCCAATCCCTCGAGCATTGTTGGACCGGCTGGAGGTGCTTACCCTGCCCGGATATACGGATCAGGAAAAAGAACGAATCGCCCAGGATTTCCTGATTCCCAGGCAGATTGAAGCCACCGGCCTCGCCAGTTCTCCCCCAGAATTCACCAGTGAGGCGGTGGGGAAGATCATTAGAGCATACACCCGGGAGGCTGGGCTCAGGAACCTCGAGCGAGAAATCGGTTCCATCTGTCGGAAAATCGCTCGGGAGATTCTGCAACAAGGAGGGAAGCCCAACCCCGTTGTCATTACTCCCCAAGAGGTGGAACGATACCTGGGTCCGAGGAAGTTCCACTATGAGGTTGCCGAGGCTAAAGACCGGATCGGCGTTACCACAGGGTTGGTCTGGACCGAGACGGGTGGGGACATCATCTTTGTTGAGGCCGCGAGGATGAAAGGGGAAAAAGGGTTGATTTTGACAGGCTCCTTGGGGGAGATGATGCGGGAGTCGGCCCGGGCCGCACTAAGCTATGTCCGCAGTAATGCAAACCGATTCCAGATTGCAGAAGACTTTTACGACAACCATGATATCCACATTCACGTGCCAGCTGGGGCCATTCCCAAGGATGGGCCCTCGGCAGGTCTCACCATTGCTTTCGCGCTAATATCTCTGCTCACGGAAAGGCCGGCAAGAAGAGAGGTGGCCATAACCGGTGAGTTGACCCTGGGTGGCAGGATCTTACCAGTAGCGGGGGTAAGGGAAAAAATACTGGCTGCTGGCAGCGTCGGTGCTAAGACAGTGGTCTTTCCGGCTAAGAATCAGGTGGATTTGGAAAACCTTAGGGATGAGATTCGCGGAGATTTGGAAGTTGTTCTCGCCGAGAGCGTCGAAGAGGTGGTGGATTTGATTTTGCGCTGATTTGTGAGTGTTCAGGACTCGGCTATCAGCCCTCAGCGTTCTCTGTCAGTCCCCAGCGCTTAAGCTTCCGCCACAGGGAAACCCGATCGATTCCCAGTATCTCGGCGGCCCTCGTCTTGTTGCCGTTCACACGTTTGAGCACCCAGCGGACATATTCAAGTTCGTTTTCCTCCAAGGTGGGTAAGTGATCGCGTGAATGGCGATAAACAGTGAAGCAGAGTTTTTCGAGTCCTTGGGGCAAATGTTTGGGGAGAATCACGCCTCTGTTGCACAGGGCAACCGCCCGTTCTATGATGTTTTCCAGTTCGCGGATATTGCCCGGGTATTCGTGGTTTACCAGGATGTCCATGGCCTCGTCCGAGATGTCCTCTATCGTTTTTTCCAGAGCCTTGGCGTATCGTCTCCGAAAGTGATGCGCCAGAAGCGGAATGTCGTCCTTCCGTTCCGCCAGGAGAGGAAGGTCCAGACTGACCACGTTGAGACGGTAGAAAAGGTCCTTGCGGAATCTGCCGGCCTCCACTTCTTGGTCCAAGTCCTTGTTGGTGGCGGCTATGACTCGTATATCTATGGCGATTGACTGGGTGCCGCCGACGCGGAGCAGCGACCTTCCCTCGATCACCCGGAGAAGCTTGACCTGCATGGATGGAGGCATATCGCCAATCTCATCCAGAAAGACGGTACCGCCTCTGGCCGCCTCGAGCAGGCCGATCTTAGTGGAGGTGGCACCGGAGTAGGCGCCCCTTTCGTGGCCAAAGAGTTCATTGGCAAGTAGTTCCTCGGTAAAAGCCCCGCAGTTAAAAGCGAGAAAGCGCGCCGCGGCGCGGTTACTCTGGTGATGCATTGCCCTGGCGATCAACTCCTTGCCGGTGCCGGTCTCCCCAAAGATGAGGACGCTGCAGTCTGTGGGGGCGATCTGGGCCAGCATCTCGTTTATTTCCTGCATTTTACGGCTCTTGCCGATGATCAACGGCGACCCCACCCTAGCCTTGTAATCCCGTTTAAGTGTACGGAGCTCATCTTTGAGCTTTTTTTTCTCCAGGGCTCTTTTAACTACCAGTCGCACTTGATCCATTTTGTAAGGTTTGGGGATGTAGTTGTAAGCTCCCTTGCGCATGGCCTCGATGGCAGTGGCGACCGTGGCATAGGCGGTGATAATGATCACTTCGGTGTCCGGATATTGTTCTTTGGTTCTGGTCAGAACCTCCATGCCGTCCACCTGTTTCATTTTGAGGTCGGTTAGAACCAGGTCGAATTCAGTGTCCTCCAGTTTCTTCAAGGCCTCGATGCCCCGGTCCACCGAAACGACGCTATGGCCCTCTTTGTTGAGAATGTGTCCAAGGTTCTCCCTGGAGATATCCTCGTCGTCGACAATAAGAATCCTGGCCTCTTTCATTACTCTTGACCCCCGCCGGCACTTTCTTTTTTGAGCGGCAGACTGATGGTGAAGGCACTGCCCTCTTCCACAGTGCTCGTTACCGAAAGGGTGCCACCATGTCGATCAACAATGCCATGGGCAACGGAAAGGCCTAGGCCAGTGCCATAACCCGCTTCTTTTGTTGAAAAGAACGGATCGAAAATATGGGGCAGGTGTTCGAGAGGTATGCCGCAGCCGTTATCTTGAATGGTGATTTTAACCTGACCCGTGGCATGGTCTTCTAGGGCGGTGAGCTTGATGAGCCCCGTGCCGTCGGGCATGGCCTGGGCCGCGTTCCACAGAAGATTGAGGATCACTTCCTGGAGTTTTTGGCCGTCCGCATGGATGTCAAGATCCTTTGGGATGTCACTGGTGATCTCCACGCCTGCAGGTAACTGACTAGAGACCAGCCAAGTTGTCCGGTCAGCCAGGTTTTGCAGATTGACCCAGTCAAGCTCGAACTCGTGCTCGCGCGAGAAATCCAGCAGTCCCTTGACGATATCTCGGGACCTGTCCACCTCCTGGTCGATGTTGGTGAGGAGTTTATCGACATGTTCCCTGTCCCCGTCGTCGATTTCTTCCATAAGGATTTGGCAGGAAGTGGAGATGTTGTTAAGCGGATTATTGAGTTGGTGGGCGATTCCGGAGGTGAGAATTCCCAAGGAGGAGAGCTTTTGCGCCTGCGCCAGCTGATCCTGGCGCTTCTCGAGCTCGGTGATCATTTTGTTGAAAGCCTCCACCACCGCCTGGGTCTCATCCTTTGTTTGGACAACGGGTAGGGGTTTGAAATTCCCCCTGGCAATTCTCTGGGTGGTTGTCTCGATGACGGTAAGGGGTCGTACAATCTTACGGGTGATAAGCAGGGCCAGGAAGAGGCTCAGAATAAAGAGCACCAAAATTGTGGAAACGAGCTTTGTCTTGAGGGATATGACTATCTGTTGGATCCTGGAGTGCTCCAGATTCGACAAATTGAGGGAGAGATTGATGAGGTTCCGACCCGTCTTCCTGAGTCGGGCCTCGATTACGCTTTTATGCTGCGAATCGGAGGCTGGCTCTTCCTCTTCAGCAAACAGGTCTTTCAAGTGTTGGCCATACCGTGCCAACTCCTGCTGGAGTTGGCCCAATTGCCTGGCACCTTTCTGGCCCATTACATCCTGCTGAATCCGCCCAAAGATCTCTTGCGCCCTCTTCCAATAGAAAAGGCCTTCTCGGTAATCCTTTTCTTGCCCGTAGAGTAAGAAGTTTTTCTCATAGCGCCTTGCTTCCAAAATGGAATCATGAAGGTTACGGGTAATCTCTCCTAACTGCAGTTTCCGATCAAGTCTGAGGAGGTCGTGGTAGGCCATAGCGCCAATCAGCAGAACGGCAGCGACGCACAGGCTGAAGCCCACAACGACCTTTTGGCGAATGGATAAGTTAATATTGGGGAAGTTCCTTCGCATAACGGTTTAGATTAGTCTTAGCAAGTGTCAAAAACTCTATTTGATGGTTAGGAATTATAAGAGACTCGGAGCGAAATGGCAATGGGAGTTGTGGATTGTCATTGGAAACTGGAACACCGTTTTGCTGCTTGTCCGTGCTGTGCTTGTGGACATTCTCACCGATCTAAGCTCAAGCCAATTTTGAGTTTGTTAAAACTTGCACTTACTCCCGAGTTCTGATAAATTAGTCCGGACTTGCTCCCAAGTGGAAAAGGGCCGAATCGACCACAATGAAGCCATGGTGGAGGTTCGGCGACTGGAAACTGGTAAAGTTTCCCCAGAATGATTATTTTCTTCTATACCGAAAAAACTACCTGCTGGTGTTGCCCAAGCCTTATCGGGCCAACGGTAGATATACACGAGCTTGAAAAAGTCAGAAAAAAGGGGGTCATATGAAGGTTCTTGTTGCAGTGGACCAAGATCTCGAATCCCGTTTGGCGCTGCGGTACGCCTGCCATCTGTTGGAGCATTTTGATGCTGAGGTGGACGCCATCCATGTGAAGAAAGATGTGGGAAATATCATCCTGGAGGATTTCGATATTCCCTTTCTAAAAAAAGACCACAAGAAGAAAATTGATGAGCAAGCCAAAGCGGTTGAGGCAGCCATTTCTGATGCCTGCGAGATATGCCTCGAGGGTAAGGTCCCCTGTGAACCAAGGATTCTGGCGGGAGACCCGGCAGAGGTGATTCTCCGGGAAGCCAGTGACAAAGACGTCGACCTTATCGTGCTTGGCTGTCATCGCTCCTCAGCGCTCCGGGAGATGCTCTTGGGTCAGGTCCACACCCAGGTCATCAACCACGCCGACCGGCCGGTGTTGATCGTGCGCGAACTGCGGAACATAACCGATGTGTTGGTGGCCTACTCAGGCTCTTCCTGTGACGAATCAGCTCTTAATTTCATCAGTCCCATGCTGCTGAAAAGAAAGCCCAAAATCACCCTTATGCACGTTCGCGACACCGACGACATGGAAAGCCAGGAGTTCGCCGACGCCTGTGTTCTCAAAGGTGAGTCCACCCTCAAGAAGCTGGATCACCAACCTCAAACCAAGCTTATAGAAGGCAACGTGGTTCAGGAAGTGGTGCGAGAAATAACCCTGGATAACTACGATCTCGTGGTGCTTGGAGCTCAGGGTTTTGGCAAGTCCGGTCGTTTTAACATCCTGAGTGAGAGATCACTCCAGATTATTCGACGCACTACCCGGCCAGTACTTCTGTACCGGCCAAAAGCGTAGATTTCATCCTGGCAGAGGAAAACACCCTCTGCCGTTGATGTTCCTGCCGCGCTGCACTTAGCCTGAAGATCAGTTTTATCTTGACAGAAAGATGAGTGATTGCTAGCTTGGGCTGGACTTTGTTATAAAATGCACGTACTATTGTTCACATCTCTCTTGTAAGACCTATCCGATTCGGTTGATCCATATCTATTGAGGTTAGTCAATGCTTAGAAACGGTTGCAGAGTGCTAACGGTTAAGGCGGTTTTTCTTTTCTTATGGTTAGTATCATCACCCGCATGGGCAACAGCAGAAGCTGCGGCTATAGAAGGTCCACAACGTCCCTGGTGGTTCTGGCCTTTGATACTCTTTTTCTTCTGTTTTGTCCTCGGGCTCCTGGCGGTGTTGGCCGGTGTTGGCGGCGGCGTGCTTTATGTGCCCCTGGTGAGCGGCTTCTTTCCATTCCATCTTGACTTTGTCAGGGGTACAGGGTTGCTGGTGGCCCTGGCAGGGGCTCTCGCAGCAGGGCCGGGCTTGCTCAAGAGAAACCTTGCCAATCTCCGCCTCGCTCTGCCGGTTGCTCTCATTGCCTCCACTTGTGCGATTGCCGGTGCTCTCCTGGGTCTTGCTCTTCCCACCAACATCATCCAGACTGCCTTGGGGGCGACCATCATTTTCATCGCGGCCTTGCTCACCTTTTCCAAGAACGTGGAGCGGCCGGTGGTGGAAAAGCAAGACGGCATAGGGGGAGCTTTGAAAATGGCCGGTGCTTATCTGGAGCCATCCACGGGAGAAATCATCGAGTGGAAAACCCACCGCACCCTACCCGGCTTGCTTCTCTTTATCCTCATCGGCTTCATGGCCGGTATGTTCGGCCTGGGTGCGGGGTGGGCCAATTTACCCGTGCTCAATTTGCTCATGGGAGCACCTTTGAAGCTTTCGGTGGGAACCAGCAAGTTTTTGCTCTCCATTACCGACACCTCGGCGGCCTGGATCTATCTCAATCGGGGCTGCGTGATTCCCCTCATGGCGGTGCCTTCCATCGTAGGACTTATGCTGGGATCTTTTGTGGGAGTGAGAATCCTGGTGGTGGCGAAACCGAAGGTCATCCGCTACATTGTCATTGGTGTGCTCTTTTTCGCAGGAGGCAAGGCACTAATGAAAGGCCTTGGCATTTGAAAAGTATGAGGTGAAAAAATGACACCTGAGGCACCACAAGCTCCACCCGAACAGATAACCTATGCCAACCTGCTCTTCTACGGCAGCTGGAGCGCCATAGCGATACTGCTGATCACCTTCTTCGTTTATGTAACCGGCGTCCTTGACAGTTACATACCGATCAACGAAGTTTCGCAATACTGGTCCATGCCGGTGAGTCAGTATGTACATGAGGCCAACGTCCCAACAGGGTGGGGATGGGTAACCCTGCTCGGCAAAGGCGACTTTCTCAATTTTATCGGGATTGTCCTGCTGGCGGGGATGACGAT
>JAUVTM010000221.1 GCA_030601545.1 Syntrophobacterales bacterium | reverse complement strand
GTTGGAGGCTAACCCCAAGGTGGGCAAAAATCGATCCGCCTTCATAGAGGCGGTGGATTTGGGAGCGTCCATCCTGCTTGACAAGTCTTGTGAATGATGGTACTTAGCCAAGAGATCAGGTTGTATCTTTTCGGATAACATACCTCAGATTGGATGGTGCTGCGGATAAGGCCGTCAGGACACCTTTTTCCTTTGGCCGGGAGCGCTAAGTTACATGAAGATTCTGGTGAGTGATTCCCTCCATGAAAGGGGCGGTGAAGCTCTGGAAGCAACACCGGGCTTCGAGGTGGAGGTGAACACCAGCCTCACCCAAGAGGAATTGATCGGCGTCATCAAGAACTATGACGGGTTGGTGATCCGCAGTGGCACCAAGGTGAGCGAAGAGGTCATAGAGGCTGCGGACCGGCTCAAGGTTATCGGCAGGGCCGGCATAGGTTTGGACAATGTGGCCATCCCAGCGGCCAGTAAACGGGGCATTGTCGTAATGAATACCCCTGACGGCAACGTGATCACCACGGCCGAGCATGCCGTGGCTATGCTCATGGCCCTCAGCCGCAACATTCCTCAGGCGGCCGCATCCATGAAGAGCCACAAGTGGGAAAAGAAAAAGTTCAGGGGTAAGGAACTGTTCAACAAAACACTGGGTGTTATCGGCATCGGCCGCATTGGCAGAATAGTTGCCGACCGGGCCCGCGGCATGAAGATGAACATTATCGGCTACGACCCTTATATCCCGGCGGAAGCCATCGAGAAAATGGGGGTGGAGCCGGTAAGCCTCGACGAACTCTTGGCCCGTTCCGATTGTATTACCGTACACACTCCCATGACACCGGAAACGAGTAACCTGATCGAAAGTGAGTGCTTTGCCAAGATGAAGCCGGGAGTGCTTCTGGTCAATTGCGCCCGGGGGGGAATCGTCAACGAACAGGATCTCTACCAGGCACTCCAGGGAGGTAGGCTAGGTGGAGCTGCCCTCGATGTATTCGAGAAGGAACCTCCGGAGGACAATCCTTTGCTTGCCCTGGACAACGTTATAGCCACCCCTCATCTCGGTGCCTCTACCGATGAGGCTCAGGAGAACGTGGCGGTGGCAGTGGCCAGCCAGATCATAGACTACCTCCAGACCGGCAGCGTTCGCAACGCGGTGAATGTACCATCCCTGGACGGGGAGGTACTGACCAGACTTCGACCTTATCTGACCCTGGCTGAAAGACTGGGCAGTTTATTGGGCCAAATTACCAAAGGTGGTATTCTGGAAGTGGCGGTTGATTTCATTGGTGAACTGGCCACTTTGGATACGGTACCTCTCACCGTGTCCCTCACCAAAGGAGTGCTCACTTCGAGCCTCGGTGATGAGGTGAACTTCGTCAACGCCCCTATGCTTGCCAAGGAAAGAGACATCAAAATCAGAGAGTCGAAGCGTAGTGAGGCGGAGGATTTTACCAGCCTCATCTCGGTCAGGATGAAGACAACGGAGCACGAGAACGTGGTCTCCGGGACCACCTTCGGCAAACAAGACCCGCGCCTCGTCAGGATAAATGATTTTCGTCTGGAGGCATCGCTTGAGGGTCATCTTTTGCTCATCTACAATATAGACACTCCCGGGACCATAGGTGCTATTGGCACCTGTCTCGGAGCCCACCGGATAAACATCGCCACCATGGATGTGGGCCAGGTCATTGAGCAGGGCCAGAACATTATCATGATGCGAACCGATACACCAGTGCCAGCGGAGGTTCAACAAGAGTTGATTGGCTTGCCGAACGTCACGTTTGTCCAGAGGTTGAAACTGTAAAAAAATGACGCGGAGAAAGCAGGACAACGTAAACAGCTACAGCAAGAAGTGCGACAACGACAGGGAGATATGCTGGGCATAAATAATGAATTGCAGTTGATCGCCGTGTCGCCGTCTCTCCGCGTCTCCGTGTCGATAGGAAGAAATTATATCCAGATAAAAACTGGATAAGTTGCCAGGACTTTCCTATAGAGAGCGGGGGTGGTTGAAAATGGCTGATGAAGAAATTGAAGGCAAGGGTTTTGTGATAAAGGATCGCCGTCGCTTTACCGAAGAGGGCGAGCCCAAGGAGGAAACGGCGGCCGAAGAAAAGGATGAACGTCCAGAGCCAGGGACCGAGGAGGAAGAAAAAGCCGAGCCCGAAGCGGCGGCAGAGCAAGCCGAACAGATGCCGTTTCCGGAGATTAACTTTTCCACTTTCATCTTTTCGCTCAATACCTCGGCTTTGCTTCATTTGGGCGAGGTCCCGGATCCGGCCACTGGCAAGCAGCAGGAAGACCTGGTCATGGCCAAACAGACCATTGATCTGATCGCGATGTTGGAAGAGAAAACCCGAGGGAACCTCACCTCGGATGAAGAGAATCTCGTCAAGCATATCCTTTACGATTTACGGCTGCGCTATGTCCAAAAAGCCAAGTAGCGCTGCCGTGATCAGTGCGGGGGCTCCTGCTAAGATTAATCTAGGCTTGCGGGTCCTTGGCAAGCGTCCGGACGGCTACCACAATTTGCTGTCACTCATGGTTCCGGTGAGCCTTTATGATGAACTGCGGCTTGAGCTGGGCTCACACGGTGTGGACCTAAGGTGCCCAAACAGCGACTTGCCAACAGACGCACAGAACCTGGTGTACCGTGCGGCTCAGCTTGTCCTAGATGCATGCCAGCGAGATGAGGGAGTAAGGATCGAGCTGAACAAGAGCATTCCGGTGGGCGCGGGACTCGGAGGTGGCAGTAGTGATGCGGCCACAACCCTGCTTGCAGTTAATCAACTGCTGGGTAGCCCATTGGCGCCTCAGGACCTGCATCCACTTGCAGTGAAGCTGGGAGCAGACGTGCCATTCTTTCTTTTGGGGCGGTGGGCAAGGGCTGAAGGGATCGGTGATCGCCTCACTCCCATAGACAATGTGCCGACATTCTGGACAGTGCTGATGTATCCTCATTTTAAGGTTTCAACCCGTTGGGCTTACGAGAATTTGACATTGACAACCGGTCCAAATGGGTCTAAATTCAACTTTCCTGGAGACACTTCTGCGGGAGAAATGACCGCTTCCCACCAGAGACTCTTGGACCGGCGACAACTGACCCTGGAGGATATGCTTCCTCTGCTGGCCAATGATTTTGAACCACTGGTTTTCGGTCACTATCCACAGCTCCATGATTTGAGCAAAACACTTCTGGCAGCTGGTGCCAGGGCAGTAGCGATGACAGGGAGTGGGCCCACTCTGGTTGGCCTGTTTGGCTCCGAGAGAGAGGCTCGTGCCGCTCATGATTTGCTCTGCCACAAAGACGGTATCACCAGCTCTGTGGCCCATACTTTGGACACCACGACCCTGGTGAAAGCAGAGCGTATGTAAGACATGTATGGGGAGGATTTTTAACCACGGAGAACACGGAGATCACAGAGGGATGCAATTTCAGATTGTTGATTGTCTATTGCAACCGCCCGCCTCGCCTTGCTCGCATGGCGGGCAGGGATTGCGAAATCTTCAAGCGCCATATTGTGACAATCTTATATCTACAATCTTAAATCTTAAATCTCAAAGTTTTTCTTTATGTTGGACCGACTGAAACTTTTTGGCGGTAATTCCAATCCGGAGCTGACGGCTAAGATCTGCCAACATCTTCAGATTTCCCAGGGTAAGGCAGTAGTTGAGACCTTCAGCGACGGTGAGATTATGGTTGAAATTGGTGAGAACGTTCGTGGCAGGGACGTTTTCGTGATGCAATCTACCTGCTCACCGGTGAACCATAATCTT
>JAUVTM010000227.1 GCA_030601545.1 Syntrophobacterales bacterium | reverse complement strand
AAAACAGGTTTACCCGAAGGCACGGTTCGGTCCGCTTCGTACACTATTGTTGCAGGAGAGGGCCAAGTTCAAGACCTGCTGAAACCCCTTTTCTTTCAATTTCTACAGGAACTAAAGGAGGTTTTGCTCAAACCACACATCCCCTCAATCCTTTGGTGTCCCGGGT
This sequence comes from Syntrophobacterales bacterium, assembly GCA_030601545.1. GTDB lineage: Bacteria > Desulfobacterota > Syntrophobacteria > BM002 > BM002 > BM002. Next base: position 3,482 of record JAUVTM010000227.1, on the reverse strand, counting down.
TGCGGGGTGGCTAGGTATTGCCGGGGGGATGGAGGAAAAACCAGAGGGAGGAAAAAATGGCAGTTATTACCATGAAGCAACTTCTCGAATCTGGTGTCCATTTTGGACATCAGACCCGCCGCTGGAACCCGAAGATGAAACCTTACATTTTCGGGGCACGCAATGGAATCTACATCATTGATCTACAAAAGACCGTCCCCATGTTTAATACTGCCTATCAATTCTTAGTTGATACGGCGGCGGCCGGAGATTCCGTGCTTTTTGTCGGCACCAAGAAACAGGCAGTGGACTCCATTGTGGAAGAATCCGAGCGCTGCGGCATGTTTCGCGTCACCCACCGCTGGCTTGGCGGAATGCTCACCAACTTCCAGACCATCAAGAAGAGCATAGACAGACTTAAACAACTCAAAGGTATGAAAGAGGATGGCAGCACCAGTAAGTTTCCCAAGAAAGAGATCCTCCAGATGGAACGGGAGATGACGAAACTGGATAGGAACCTGGGGGGCATTGAGGACATGGAGCGACTGCCAGGTGCTGTTTTTATAGTGGATCCAAGGCGTGAAAATATAGCTGTAGCAGAGGCCAACAAATTGCGAATACCCATCGTTGCGATTGTGGACAGCAACTGCGATCCCGATCCCATCGATTATATTGTTCCGGGGAATGACGACGCTATCCGCTCCATCCGCCTCTTTGCTTCCAAAGTCGCGGATGCATGTTTGGAGGGCAAACAGAAAAGAGAAGAGCAACTTCAAGCAGCAATGGACAAAGCGACCACTGACGCCGAAGCCGAAGCTGCACTGATCGGCACTGCTATATCTGCTGAAGAAGGCGGCCCAGAGATCGAGATTATCAATCCCATAGAAGAATGAGCGACGTTGAAGGAGGAAAAAATTGCAAATCACTTCAGCAATGGTGAAAGAGTTGCGGGAAAAAACCAGCGTTGGGATTATGGATTGTAAGACGGCACTCCAGGAAACCCAGGGTGACATGCAGAAAGCCGTTGATTACCTGAGGCAGAAAGGTCTGGCTGTAGCTCAAAAGCGAGCCGGCAGAACCGCCAGTGAGGGTATAGTCCATTCCTATATCCACGCGGGCGGCAAAATAGGAGTCATGGTGGAGGTAAACTGCGAAACCGACTTCACCGCCAGAAACGAGGTCTTTGGCGACTTTGTCAAAAACCTCGCCATGCATATTGCCGCAACCAACCCCTTGGCCATTGACCGTGAGGGTCTTGCCCAGGAAGTCGTAGCGCGTGAGCAGGAAATCTACCGGGCGCAGGCCCTTGAAACAGGCAAACCGGAAAACATTGTCGATAAAATTGCCGAGGGTAAACTCAATAAATTCTACCAGGAGGTTTGCCTCTTGGAGCAGTCATACGTACGCGACACTGATATTACCATCGAAGACCTTCTCAATGAGCTTCGCGTCAAGACTGGCGAAAACGTAATAGTACGTCGCTTCATCCGGTATCAGTTGGGTGAAGATTCGGCAAGCTAGCACCGTGAGGTAGATCGGCTCCGCCTAACTCCAAAAAAGTCGGCTTTCCATCGATGACACCGAAAAGAACCATGTCGAAAGCTAAATACAAGCGGATACTTCTCAAAATAAGTGGTGAGGCTCTGATGGGGGACGCCTCCCTCGGTATCGTCCCCGAGGTTATTGACAAGGTAGCCGCAGACATATATGAAGTGGACAGTCTGGGGATCCAGGTTGCCGTGGTTATTGGGGGAGGCAACATCTTTCGCGGCTTGTCTGCTGCTTCCCGCGGCATGGACCGGACCTCGGCGGACAATATGGGGATGTTGGCCACCGTCATCAATGCTCTAGCACTTCAAGATGCCCTGGAGAGATTGGGTGGTCAGACCCGGGTACAATCAGCTATCAACATGAGAGCGGTGGCAGAGCCCTACATTCGTCGTCGCGCTATTCGCCATCTGGAGAAGGGACGTATCGTAATCTTCGCCGCGGGAACCGGAAACCCTTATTTTACTACGGATACCGCTGCCGCATTGCGTGCCATGGAGGTACAGGCCGATGTCCTGCTGAAAGCCACAAGGGTTGATGGCGTCTATCCGGCCGATCCAGAGAAAACCCCGGGTGTCCAAAAAATAGACAGGCTCACTTACTTGGAAGTCCTTCATAAGCAGTTGAAAGTAATGGACGCAACTGCTATTTCTCTAGCTATGGATAATGCTATGCCCATAATCGTCTTCAACCTCACAAAGCCGGGCAACATGAAAAGGGTCGTTATGGGTGAACCGGTTGGCACGATCGTGGAGGGGGAGGATAATGGTTGATGAAATATTCGAAGATTTGAAGGAGCGGATGGGAAAGTCAATAGAGACGCTCAAACGAGAATACAGCCGTCTTCGCACGGGCAGAGCCTCCATTTCCCTACTGGATGGGATCCGGGTCTCTTATTATGATACCCCAACCCCTCTCAACCAGATGGCCTCACTGGCGGTGCCGGAACCTCGCCTCATTGTCATCCAGCCGTGGGACAAAACGGCAATTGAAGATATCGAAAAGGCGATCTTGAAATCAGAACTGGGTCTCACCCCCATAAATGATGGCAAAGTCATACGCATATCAATACCTTCTCTCACCGAAGAACGAAGGAAAGAACTGGTCAAAGTTGCGGGAAAAATGAGCGAAGATAACAAAGTGGCTATTCGCAATATTCGTCGCGATGCCAACGAAATGCTCAAAGACCTCAAGAAAGAAAAAGAGATCTCCGAGGATGACCTTTATCGGTCACAGGAAGAAGTCCAGAAAGCAACCGACCAATTTATCTCTCAGGTGGACGAGCTGTGCGCGGCCAAAGAAAAGGAAATCCTCGAAATTTGAAGCGGTTGGCCCGCCAGGCTTATGATCAATGACAAATGTGAAATGCCGAATGGTTACCGTTCCTGACCTGTCCAAAGAGAATACTATCCCTGGTCAGCCCGCCACAGAAAGGTTTAAGGTGGAAAAGCTGCCCCACCACCTGGCCATTATCATGGATGGTAACGGTCGTTGGGCCCAAGAGCGCAAACTAAGTCGCATAGAAGGACATCGTGCCGGAGCCGAATCTGTTCGAATCATTGTCAGAGCCTGCCGCAGAATTGGTATTCCTATCCTTACACTTTATGCTTTTTCCAAAGAGAATTGGCAGCGACCCGGTCGTGAGGTTCAGGCCCTGTGGAGGCTGTTGAGTCGATATCTTAAATCTGAACTAGACGAAATGGTGGAGCAATCCATCCGTCTCAATGCCATTGGTGATATCCAAGAACTGCCGAAAAGTGTTAACCGGTTGCTGGTAGACACCATGAATAAGACCTCGGCAAACCGCGAGATGCTCCTCAACCTGGCCCTTAGCTACAGTGGCCGGAGCGAAATCGTCCGAACTGCTCAAAAGCTGGCGGCGGCCTGCGTGGCCAATCAGCTGGAACCCGCAGAAATAGATGAAGTGATGTTTTCCCAGAATCTCGACACGGCAG
>JAUVTM010000119.1 GCA_030601545.1 Syntrophobacterales bacterium | reverse complement strand
CTGACTACTAATACTTGTGTTTCTTGGCAAGAGTTCTTATATTCTTTGCCGTTATGGGCAAATTCAAGCGTATGAAAAATAGGACTCTCGCTAAGGTCTACACCAAGATTCCCGCGCTCGTGGACCTTTATGCTAAGGGAGCAGAACTGGTGGTCAACACCACCACCCCTTTCTCCCCTCTCAACAAACCCCTTGAACGGTGCCGCCTCGTCCTTGTTACCACAGGGGGCACCCACGCCAGAGACCAGAAGCCCTTTGACATGTCAGACAAAAAGGGTGACCCCTCCTATCGAGAGCTCCCCTCAGACATTGACGTAGAGCAACTGACCATCACCCATGACTACTACAACCATGCCGATGCCCTTGCCGATCCCAATTTAATACTGCCCATAGAACCCCTGCGGCAGTTGCTTCACCAGGGGATGATTGGCTCGATTGGCCCCAGGTTTTTCAGCTTCATGGGCCATGTTACGGGAGAGCACCTCGAGACATTGACCGACACCACTGCACCGGAGGTTGCTGCGACCTTGATTGCCGACGAGGTGGACGCAGCTTTTCTAACCCCAACCTGAGGTCTCTGTAATCAATCCGTTGGATTGATCCAGCGCATCTTTGAAGAGGAGGGAATCTCTACGGTATCTATTTCTCTCAATTTGGCCATTACCAAAAAGGTCAAGCCGCCTCGGGTGTTGTACCCGGGTTTCTCGCTGGGTCATCCCATGGGACGAGCCCATGACAGGGATATCCAGTTGCAGGTACTGCGAGACGCTCTAGGGCTGTTGGAGATGGATCTGGAACCTGGCGAGGTGGTGATTAGGTCGTACTAGATGCATAGTGCAGACGACAGATGACGGAGGACAGAAGACAGCAGGCAGCCGGGTTATCCGTTATTAGTTATTCGTTATCTGGGAAATTCACCGCTATGAGCTGCCGTGACGACCTGAAAGATTTCTACGGCTTCTACGCCTTTTACGATTTCTACGATTTCTACGATGTACCGCTTACCGCTTACTGCGCGAAGCGTCCTGAGCCTGTCGAAGGGCTCACTGCTTACTATTATCTCAACAACAACACTCGCAACATTCCGCGGAGGGAAAAGACATCCTCAGGGTCCCTCTGGCCAAGCAATATCTGCCTGGCCACCCCTCGCACGGCCGAGTTGCGAGCGGCCTTTGTAATGAGAAGGTTGGCGAATGACGTGAAGTGAAACAATCGCTGCGCTACCAGGTAACCTTGATGGCGTCCATCCAGCGTCTTCCGCAGATCTCTCTCGTAATTCCCCAATATCCGGCTGGTAAAATCATTTTTCTCAAGAGCCTCGAGGGCAACAGAAGCAGCCACCCGTCCACTTTCCAGGGCACTGCTAACCCCCTCCCCTACAAAAGGAAAGGTAAGGCCGAGGGCCTCTCCCAGAACAAGGAGCCCTGGTGCGCAGGCTCGTGCGCCTTGAAAACCTGTGCGCATTGGGGCTGTTCTGATTGGCGCAATTTGCTCCGCCATTTGTAGATGCCGGGATAGTGGTTGAACATGCTTATAGAAGCTCTTCAGGTTCTGGCCGATATGGGCCATTTTCTTTCCGCCATCCAGAAAAATACCGCAGCCCACATTGAAAATACCCTGCCCCAAAGGAAACATCCAGCTGTAGCCGGGGAGTAGACGGCGATCGTAGATAACGACCATGGAGCTCTCATCTATCGTCTCGGTTAGGCGAAAATACCCCCGAGCACCAATGGCACTATGATTCCTATTTATCAGGACTCCGAACACGCGCAGGATTCGGGCGTTGGCACCAGTTGCCAAAAGCACCAGCCGAGCAGAAATACTAATCTTGTGTCCTTCCTGATCAAATCCTACGGCTCCCACACAGGCTCCATCCTGGACCAGCGGCTCTGATACCGTTATGCCACCCACAAAGTTGGCCCCTCGGCTACAGGCCTCCTCAAGGAGCAATGCATCCAGCTCTTTCCGTGGAAGGGTGAACGAATTCCCTTCCAGCTCACACTCAGTCCCATTCGGCGCCACGAAAATAATGCTATGGATAGGATGGGCCTTTTCTTTCACCGCTTCGTCTAAGCCGACGCTTTCCAAAACTTCCAGGCTATCCTCGAGAAGAGCGTCTCCGCATATCTTTTCTCTAGGAAATGGGCTGCGCTCTACCACCAGGACATCGACACCTTGACGGGCCAACTCCACCGCAGCCAAGCAGCCTGCCGGTCCGGCACCAACCACCAGAACGTCGGTTTGCAAATCTCGGTTCAAAGCTTCTCCCATCCTAGTTGCGAGAGTGAAAACAAGGATTTCCTGACAGGTAAGAGTATTATAACTGGAAGGAAAGGATCAGCATAGCGCGAAGATTTAGAATACAGTAGCCAGGAGCCAGGAGTCAGGAGTCAGGAGAAAAGCAATCAACATTGAGTTCCTCTCAACTATTTGCTACTGACTGCCAACTACTTTTGTGTGGTGCCTAGTCCTCAGTTCCTACTTGTCCTGCCTGTCCCGAGCGTAGTCTCGGGGAGCTTGTCGAAGGGCTGGCTTCTTGTTTTTAAATTCGCAATCCGAAACCGGGAACCCACCCGAAGGGTGGGAGTCCGAAGGACAAATTCGAAATAATTTACCCTTGGTCAATTAGGGCTGCAAGGTAGCCGGCGCCAAAGCCGTTGTCGATGTTTACCACGGCTATTCCCGGAGCGCAGGCGTTGAGCATGGCCATCAGTGCGGCCAACCCCTTGAACGAAGCACCGTAGCCTACACTGGTTGGCACGGCAACAATTGGCTTCTCCACCATACCGCCCACCACACTGGGCAGTGCTCCTTCCATACCGGCAACCACAACCAGCACACTGGCCTCCCGCATCTGGTGGAAATGATCGAGAAGGCGATGCAACCCTGCCACGCCAACATCGAAAAGCCGTTCAACCCGACTGCCAATCATTTCCGCAGTGATGGCAGCTTCCTCTGCCACCGGAATATCAGAGGTTCCAGCTGCCAGGATCAGAACGAACCCGCGTCCTTTCTCAGAGACCTCGTGCTGTCGCACGGTCATGGTTCGGGAGATGTCATCATAAACTGCTGTCTTGATCTGTTTTTGTACGTCTTTTGCCTTGGCAGCATCAACCCGGGTCACAAGCACGTTTGTTCCCTGGCTCAACATGGCTTCCATGATCTTTATGATCTGGTCGGCGCTCTTGCCTTCACCAAAAATCACTTCCGGAAAACCACGTCGTAAGGCACGATGGTGATCCACCCGGGCAAAACCAAGATCCTCGTAGGGCCATGAACGCAAGTTTTCTACGATGGCATCCACATCGGTCTTGCCATCTTGCAAAGCTTGCAGCATTTCTCGCAGTTTATCTTCGTTCACTGGGTCACTCCGTTTCCGCATAGAGCATAGGGCATAGAGTAAAGAATTTCAAATTTGCCCCAGGCCCTGCAGCTTTGGTAGGGCGGGCCTCGACTCGCCTGAGCTCGTCGAAGGCTGTGCCCGCCAAAAATAGTTTCTGTGGGAGCGGCTTTCCAGCCGCGATAAGCTGAGTAGCCAGTAGGCATAGGGCGTCAGCGCGCAGTGTAATGACTTGTGGGTGCCCGCCTGTCCCGCGCGCAGTCTCGGAGAGCTTGCTTGCCCGCCGTAGCCGCTGGCGTAGGCTGGGTCGAAGGGCTGACTACTTAATATCGCCTCCAACCTCAGACCTCCAACGACTTCTCGCTTTTCTCTGTTTTCTGCTCTCCTCGCCGCGTCTCCGTTTCGCCCCGTCCGCTTCATTCCGCTTTGCCTCCAACCTCAAGGCCCGCAGGGCCGCTCCTTTGAGGTTCTTCTGGATACTGTCTCCTGACTCCTTGCTTTTAAATTCGCAATCCGAAATCCGAAATAGTCTAGCCCTCTGCCCTATGCTTTCCTCCGTCAAGCACCTCTTTGACTAGTTCCGCTTGTTTGATTGCTATTTGATTTCGATCGCTCATTGCAGCACGGCCATTGCTGCCCATGGCCTTCAGTGCTTCGGGGTTGGCGAGAAAATGTCTGAGTTTCGCCAAAAGCTCGTCTCGGTCTTGGACCATGATCCCGCACCCGGCTGTTTCCAGCAGTTGACTGGCCTCCAAAAAATTGTCCATGTACGGACCGTAAAAGACCGGTTTGCCCCAGGCAGCCGGCTCCAGAATGTTCTGCCCCCCCAACGGTACCAGGCTACCTCCGCAAAAAATCAGGTCCCCCAAACCATAGAGGTCAAAAAGCTTCCCCACTCCGTCCACCAGAATTGTATCAGTCGTTCTTTGTTCGGAGCCATTCAGCAGTGAACTGAGTCGTTGAAACTCGAGTCCCTGTCGCTTTAACCAAGCCTCCAGGCGACCCAAGCGATTGAGATGACGAGGGGCAAAGATTCCCACAAGATCAGCTTGTTCTCGCAGTAGCTGGCTATAAATCTCCGGCAGCCAGGAAAGTTCTCGATCACGGATACTACCGGCAACCAGCACGGATTGCCCGGATTTCAGCTGCAATTTCCGTTTAAGATCTTCTGCTCTGCTGGGATCCGCCTGCTCCACCAATCCTGCACCCTTCATGTTCCCCGTTACCGTTACCCGGGCAGCCGGGGCACCAATGCCAATGACTCTCTTGGCGTCATTGCTAGAGACCATTGCCAGGGCAGAAAAATCTTCAAGCAAGGGCTTCATGAGCGGCAAGATTTTTCTGTACCGCCGGAACGATCCCTCTGAAATACGGCCATTGATAAGCAGGGTTGAAATTCCAAGCCATCGAGCCTCGCCAAGAAAATTTGGCCACAGCTCCGTTTCCAGACAGACAATGATGTCGGGGCGGACGTGTCGTAAGGCCTGGCGGACGGAAATAATAAAATCCAAAGGGAAGTAGATGCAGGTCGCCCTGTGGGCCAGTTTTTGCTGGGCCAACTCATGCCCGTGGGGAGTCGTGCTGGAGACAACCATTCCCAATCCGGGCCGCACCTGATCGAGAGCTCCGATCAGGGTTGAGGCCACCCCGACCTCACCCACTGAGACGGCATGGATCCAAACCAGGGGTCTTTTGTGGCGAGAATGGATAGCTTCTTGGGAATGAAAGCCAAGACGTTGTTTCCAGCGCTCAGCCTTCTCATCAGGTAGTAACCGACAGGCGAGATAGGCAAAAGGTGCCAAAGCCGCCGCCATGGGTAGCGTGGTTACATTATAGAGAAGACGGGCTAAATTCATTCTGGACTCACTTTGTTCGCCGCAAACGCATTCGGTAGGTCGGATCGTTCTCGCGTAGCGAGGTTGATCCGACAATCATCGATGTCGGGTGAACTCCGCCAAGGCGGAAACCACCCGACCTACGCACTGACACCTGACACCTGATCCCTGACCCCTGACACCTGAACCCTGACACCTCATTCTGGGGTCTTAGGTCTAATAAGTATGCCCTTTTCTTCCAAGCTCCGATATTTGATGATACCCTGGGTCACTGCCTTGGCAACGGCCGCTTGAAATTCAGGCTTTTGTAATTGGGCAGCCTCCTCCAGGTGATTCAAGGACCCTAGTTCCAACATTACAGCGGGCATGCGAGCCCTTCTGAGCAAGTAGATATCCGCTGGAAGCACCCCACCCGAAGCCCACGGAATTGACCAGAGCAGCTCCTCCCGCATTAGCGAGGCCAACATGCGGCTTTTCTCCCAATACGGTTCTTGTTCCTGGTCCCATGGTCTCACTGTATTTGAAGATGGAGTGGCAGTGGGTGATGCGGTCGTTGGGGACCAGTAATATATAGAGAATCCTGTTGGATCGGGCGCGAAGGTGGTGCCGAGGTGCAGGCTAATAAATAGATCTCCATGGTTATGGTTGGCCAATCCGGCCCGATCGTCCAGAGAGACAGCCTGGTCATCTGTCCGGGTCAATTCCGGACGAACTTTCCCGGTCTCCTCGAGAGCTTGAACCAGTTTCTTGGCTAGAGCCATCGTTATATTTTTTTCGAGAAGCCCACCCGGTCCCTTACTGCCGGTGTCTTGGCCGCCATGGCCAGGATCCACGATGACTTTATAAGCTTTGACATCATCTTGGCCCATGCAGACCGCCGGCCAAAAACATAGGACCGCTGCTGTTAGGCCAATCAGTGCCAAGTTCCGATACCAAGGATCATTTCGCATTTTCACAATTCCTAATTAACCGCAGACCACTGTAACCTACGAGGTACTAATATGTCTGCGAATGTCAATAAATATTAGTGTGACGAAACTGAGCAAATATATCATCGAAATGATCGCTTGAGATCCCCGCACGGCGGGACGCCGATGGCCTACATCGGCGGGAATGGGGGGTGCCTGCAGGCAGTAATAAGCTCGCTTATTAGTGGCTGCAGGTGCTCCCCATTTTGGTTTCAAGCGATCGTTACATCACCGATACTCTTTCGTCTGCGGTCGTCTGCGTGTGTCTGCGGCTAATTCTATATTTTTTCGTGCCTTCGTGTTTTCGTGATTCTAGCTAAAATCTTCTCCGTGTAAATCCGTGTCCCTCCGTGGTAAATTTTAGCTCTGCGCCCTCGGCGTTCTCTGCGGTTCAATCCTTCTCGCTGCCTGCTGCTTGTTGCCAACTGGAGACTGCTGCCTTGAGCGAAAATCCTACCTTCAGTTTGGATACATTAATGAAAAATACGCCCATGATTGCGAGCACTGCCAGGGTGAGAAAGTGGAGCAAGATAGCATACGCAAGAGCAATGTCGTTCCCCACGCCAAACAAGCCTAGAGCCACCATGCAGGCGTAATGATAGTTGCCAATGAAACCGGGTGCTGCGGGCAGGGCAATCCCAATACAGGTCAGTACCAGAACGGTAATCCCTGCCAGCAATCCCAATTGTAAGTC
>JAUVTM010000340.1 GCA_030601545.1 Syntrophobacterales bacterium | reverse complement strand
GCCATCACTGGCCAACCATTTCTGCATTATGCCATCGATAAAACCCATCACACCGTAGAAAACGGTGTGGAAGTCCATTTGTTTGAGAAGTCCACTCTTAGCCGCCTGGAGAATCTTGCGCTTGAGCAACGGTACCTTCTTTAAAATGTTGCCAATATAGAGAGCCTTGACTTCAGCACCAAAATCGCTCTGCTCCTGGATAAAAACCTTATACAGATTTCGGTTGCGGTCGAAGAAAGCAAAATAGATTCTCAAGTAGGCCTCAATAACCTCAAGCACGTCTGCCCGCGGATCAACGGCGCCGGCGACTGCCAGATCCAGTTCGGCCACCTTTGAGCGGATTAGTTCAGAAAATAACCCTTTCTTGCTGTGGAAATGGCGGTATACCGTTCCCTTCCCCAACTCAGCACGCTCAGCGATCTCATCCACGGTAGTGCCATGAAAACCCTTAGCAGAAAAGACCTCCAGTGCTGCGGTCAAGATCCTCTCACGGGTATCGGAAGTCTGGGGTCTACCTTGATCCCGAGGCCCAACCTGTTTAGAAAGCTGCCGAGTGAGTAAGCGCTCACTGAAATCTGCTTGGTCTGAGCCTCGATGCTTAGCTACCCTGATAACCTCCTTAACCCATTGGGAAATGACGGCTTCAGCTTCCAGATTGGCGGCAGTAATTTGGGAAATCCCCTCCTCAAAAACCGAAACCAGTGTTTCTAGATCTTTTCCGCCCGAGCCAGCTTCATCACCCAGCACGTCCTGCCAGAAAAGCTGCCAAGCGGAAGGATCCGCAGCCGCATCCTGTGAGAGCAAGCTCAACAGCGCCGCCCGCTTTTCCTGATCCAGTTGAGAATATTTCTCCATATACCTTGCCATGGTCATAGTCCAGAAAATATTGTGACGGACCAGTCCGTCATTATCTTGATTTAACTCCCGCTGTCAAGTCCTTTTTTGCAGGAGATCCAGTAACAGAGTCTCATCAGGGATATTTTACGACTGGATTGTGGTGGCTGCTTTGATCGTATAGATGGAGGGAGAGCCTCCGCTGAGACGCTGGTAAGCCTTACTGATTACCTCTCTCGTTTCTTGGGTAAGTTTGTATTGAGCGAGAGCCGAAAAAGGAACGTGAGCACAGGAAATTGCATCGCTGCTGGCCTGCAGTTTTCCTCCCGTTTTCCGGCAAAGGAAGTCTACGAGCACATAATGATACTGGACCTGTCCTTCCTTGTCCCAAAATATCCGATCTAGAACGGCAACGAGTTCCACTACTTCCACATTGAGACCTATTTCCTCTTCAACCTCACGTACTACAGCCTCTTCCAAAGTCTCTCCCGGCTCCACTGCGCCTCCTGGCAACGACCACTCACCGTATGCCGGCGGGCGACCGCGGCGCACCAGGACAACCCGGTCATCTTCAATGACAACCGCCGCCGCCCCAACTATTGGACGATCTGGGTACTCTCGGGACATTGCGTCTGTCTCCTTATTGACTATCCAGCTTAGAAATTGCCAAAGGTGAAATGACAGTTCCCACTGCTAAGGACATAGTACCTGGTTCTTACCACCAACTGCTTACTGCCTGCTGCCCTCTGCCTGCTGCCCTCTGCCTGCTGCCTGCTGAGGCGAAGCCTTAACCTTAGGGTTTACAGTGACGACCAGGGCTGAATCCATGGTACAAAGCTTCATAACGATCTCTGAATCTGACTCGATTACCAGCGGCTGTCTTTCGGCCAAACTGGCAGTGAGGCCGATGCAAGATCCAGCTGCGTTTGTTCCC
>JAUVTM010000122.1 GCA_030601545.1 Syntrophobacterales bacterium | reverse complement strand
TCCATTAGGGTGCCGACGATCAGATGGTCCTCGAAAACACCGAAAGGGAGGATCGTTAAACCACCAGTGAAATACAAGGGGACCCAAGGACATTTCATGGTGAAGATGGCTTCCTCCAATTTTATTTTCTCGTCCCCATCTTTCTTGCCGACATCATCAGCAGTCACCACAATTTTGGATTTGACCCATTTGTTGAAAAACACCCTTCGTTCAAGTTCCACCGAGCCCAGGCCCAGGTCGGAAGTACTGCCGCTGTCTTTGTCAGCGACATCTGAGACGTCATAGTAGTCATAGTCAAGGTCGATGAACCCGCCCAAGGTGACCTTTTCTACGGGTAACCTTGAAAGTATTTGAGTTCCTTCGGTTTCCTCTTCTTCAGTTTCTTCAGTCTCTATTGGTTGCTGTTCTTGCTCCTTAAGCTCAGTTTCAGCGGAACGTTTTTCTTCTATCTCCTTTTTTTCTTCAAGCTGTTGGAGCTGTTGATTCTCCTCTTGGTCTGTTGCAACTGAACGTTTTTCTTCGGCAGTCACTATGGAACAAAGCAGAAAGGTAATTATAAGAATAAGCACAGTACACAGATGAACCTTGGTCAGAATTCTCTGCAACTCTTTTCCCTATCTTTGTAAGTAGAAGAAAATTACGTTTAATAAACCCTAACGTTGCATACCCACGTTCGGGAGACGATCTCAGTGAAATACCGGTAAATTAGCAAAATTGGGAGGTCATTGCAGTAAGAAAGGTGCCAGCCAAGAAAACCAGCTACGTGGTTCTCGATGTTTTTTAGTAGCAGGCAAAAAAATATGGCAACCAGTTTCATATTGAACCGGATCGAATTTTCGATTATAATTGTGAAATATTTTACGAGGAGAAAAGAAGATTCGAAAAGTAGTGGTAAAAATGTTATAGTCCGCCGTGCAATAAAGCGCGAATCTATCAGAAGGTGAGAGACATGATTGAAATCCGGATTCATGGTCGAGGTGGACAGGGAAATGTAGCAGCCGCAGAACTTCTTTCCATCGCAGCGTTCAAAGACGGCAAATTTGCCCAGGCGTTTCCTTCTTTCGGAGCGGAGCGAATAGGCGCACCTGTCCAGGCTTTTGTCAGGATTGACGACAAGAAGATTCGGACCCGGGAGGAGGTACGAACTCCAGATTGTCTAATCGTCCAGGACTATCATTTGATTGGTGCAGTACCTGTTTTGGATGGCATAAAGCCTGATGGCTTAATAGTAATTAATGCTGAACAAAAGCCCGAGGAACTGAATCTCAAAACAACTGCAAGAGTGGAAACCATTGCTGCCACTGAAATTGCCCTCGAGATCATAGGCAGGCCCATACCCAATGCGATCATGATCGGAGCATTCTGTTCCATTACCGGTCTGGTGAGTTTGGGGGCGGCCCAGGAGGCCATTATGGAGAAGTTTCCCGGCAGGGTTGGAGAAAATAACATAGCTGCCCTCCAGAGGGCCGTGGAAATCATGGAGAAGAGGAGAGATGCTTAAACAAATTGAAGGATCCTATGCGGTTGCACATGTAGTAGCCCAATGCCGGCCCAATGTCATTTCCGCCTATCCCATTACTCCGCAAACTCACATTGTGGAGGGGCTGGCGGACATAGTTGGTGCAGGGCAACTGGATGCGGAATTTGTGAATGTGGAAAGCGAGTTTTCTGCAGCCTCAGTGGTTTTGGGGGCCAGTGCTGCCGGCGCCCGCGCCTACACGGCAACCTCATCTCAGGGAGTGTTGCTGATGAGCGAAGTCATCTACTGCATTGCCGGGATGCGCTTGCCAATTGTTCTGACGTGCGCCAATCGCGCCATATCCGCGCCGCTCAGCATATGGAATGACCAGCAGGATTCAATGGCGGTTCGGGACGCGGGTTGGATTCAGCTCTATGCCGAGGACAACCAGGAGGCTTCGGACTTGCACATCCAGGCCTTCAAGATTGCGGAACAGACCTTTCTGCCGGTGATGGTTTGCATGGATGGCTTTATTCTTACCCATGCCTATGAACCGGTAGACCTTCCCGAACAAAAAGAGGTGGATGACTTCTTGCCTACTTTTAAGCCCAGGCACATCGTCGACCCCAGGTGGCCGAGAGGTATCGGCTTGTTTGCCGACCCTCGCTTCTATATGGAGACCCGGTACATCTTGCACCGTGCTCTGGAAAAATCCGAGGAAACCATAAAAGAAGTAAGCTCTGAATTTGCCAAGGCTTTTGGCAGAGAGAGCGGCGGCTTCATCAAGACCTACAAACTGGAAGAGGCCGACGTGGTAGTCGTTTCCATGGGTTCCGTGGTGGGCACTATAAAAGATCTCATTGACCAGCTCGAGGAAGAGGGCAAGAAGGTTGGGCTTCTGCAAATATGCTCCTACCGCCCCTTTCCGCGAAAAGAGGTTTACCGGGCCTTGAAGGATAAAATGAACATCGTTGTACTGGAGAAGTGCATTTCCTTGGGAAGAGGCGGTATCCTGGCGAGCGATGTTCGCTGGTCTTTTCCACGGGCGGAGAAAAAGGATCGCGACATCAGCAGTTTTGTTGCCGGCTTGGGCGGTCGCAATATCTCCATTGATGACTTGCGGTATATGGTGGAAAAGGTAGAGAAGGAGCCCGTGGAATTTGAGTTTTTGGGCTTGAAGACAGAACTCATAGCAGAGAGAGATATGTAACCATGAGAGAACAATCCAAGTACCTCGAAGGCGTTGACAAAAAGGATTTGTTTGCCAGTGGGCACAGGGCTTGTGGCGGATGCGGTCAAGCGCTGGCCGCCCGACTCGTGGCGGATGCCGCGGGTGAGAACACCATCGCCTGTGTGGCCACCGGCTGCCTGGAAGTGTTTAGCGCCCCCTACCCTGATCCTTCCTGGCGTATTCCCTTTTTACACAGCCTTTTTGAAAATGCGGCGGCTGTTGCCTCCGGTGTGGACGCTGCCTATAAAGCGCTCAAAAAGGGGCCGGTCAACATCATCGCCCAGGGAGGAGACGGCAGTACTGCAGACATAGGTTTTCAGAGTATTAGCGGCATGTTTGAACGTGGCCATAACGTTCTCTACGTCTGCTACGACAACGAAGCCTACATGAATACCGGAGTGCAGCGCTCGAGCTTTACTCCCTACGGTGCCCGGACCTCCACAACACCCACGGGTAATACAACCCGCAAGAAAAACATGCCGATGCTTGCGGCGGACCATGGCATCCCGTACGTGGCTACTGCCACAGTGGATGATTTCAGGGATCTCCAACTCAAGATCAGGAAGGCGCTCACCATTGAGGGTCCCAAATACATCCACATTCTGGCGCCCTGTCCGTTGGGTTGGGGGCATCCCGGGGATCTTACCGTGGAGATATGTCGGTTGGCCAAAGACACCGGGCTTTTCCCCATATATGAAATCATTGACGGCAAGGTGACCAATGTCAGGAAGATCCCGGTAAAAGTGCCGGTGGCAGAATATTTGAAACCGCAAGGAAGGTTCAAGCATCTCTTCAAGAGAGGTGTGCCGAGCGAAGAAGTGGACGCAATCCAAGAAATAGCCAACCAGAACATAGAGAGGTTTAATCTGTAATGGATAAACTACCTTTAGGATTAGCTCTGGATTTACGCAAAGTTGTTCCTTATGAGACCGGCTCTTGGCGGACTCTGATGCCGGTCAATATCATGCAAACCCCGCCCTGTAACCACGGCTGCCCTGCAGGAAATGATATCCGTGGTTTTCTCAGGACTCTGGCGGAGAAAAAGGATTATGAAGAAGCCTGGCATGTATTGACCCGTACCAACCCCCTGCCGGCAACCTGCGGTAGAGTCTGTCCGCATCCCTGTGAAGATGGGTGTAATCGTCGCGACTTTGACTCACCTGTGGCCATCAACAGCGCAGAGCGCGCTGTTGGTGACTACGGCCTAGAGGAGAACCTGGAGCACAAAAAGCTCATTGCCGCTAGAAAAGAGAAGGTGGCGGTGGTTGGTTCCGGGCCGGCGGGACTATCCTGCGCCTTTCACCTGGCCAAGAGAGGGTTTCAAGTAAAGATTTTCGAAGCATATGGTGAGCCAGGCGGCATGATGCGCTACGGTATCCCGTCATATCGACTGCCAAATTATATTTTGAGACAAGAGCTCGAAAACATAATGAAGCTCGGCATTGAGCTGGAGTGCAATATCAAGGTCGGTGTCAATATCCCAATGGATCAGTTGGTTCAACACTATGATGCGGTTTTCATGGGGATTGGTGCCCAAAGGGGATTATCCATAGACGTTCCTGGTCAAGATGCACGGAACGTCTTTACCGGTGTGGAGTTTTTAAGAGAGGTCAACAGCGGTAAGTATGTGGATCTTGGCAAAGACGTAGTAGTTATCGGTGGCGGCAACACGGCCATGGATTCCGCCCGGGTGGCAAAAAGGCTGGGGGCGAACGTGAGTGTGGTTTACCGTCGCACCAGAGTGGAGATGCCTGCCATAACGGCTGAGATCGATGAAGCCATGGAAGAGCGCATCATGTTCCGTTATCACACCAATCCGGTGAAAATCATTCAAGACGACGACCGGGTGGTGGGTATTATGTGCGTGCAAATGGAGCTGAAAGAACCTGATGCCAGTGGTCGGGCCAGGCCGGTTCCCATTGCCGGGTCAGAATCAGTTATTCCTGCTGATACGGTAATTCTGGCGACCGGTCAGGCGGTGGAGTATGATGGCATAGAAGTTCACAAGATAGACAATAAATGGATTTCCGCCAATGAGAATCTGATGACCAGCATCGATGGAGTCTTTGCGGGTGGCGACGCCGTTCTGGGCTTGGAAACCGTATCTGCTGCTATAGGACAGGGCACTCGAGCTGCTTCCGCCGTCGAAGACTACATTGACGGCAGTGTGGAAAGCCGTCTGGCAAGCCCACCAGTGATATACTCCAAAGACTTGAACACCTACTATTACCAAAAGACGAGACGGTTCGAGAAAGAAGCCTTGCCGATCCACATGCGTCTGAAGCATTTTAAGGAGCTCTATCCTGCTCTCGATCCTGAGGCGATTATCGATGAGGCTGAAAGATGTTTCAGCTGTGGACTCTGCTATAACTGCGGCAATTGTTTTATGTACTGTCCGGATAATGCCGTTAAGATTTCAGAGAAAACAGGGTTGTACGAATTTGACTTGGATTTCTGCAAGGGCTGCGGTCTCTGTGCCAAGGAGTGTCCCTGCCATTACATCCAGATGACGCTGGAGAAGTGAGAGAGCATAGAGCATCCTTCGACGGGCTCAGGACAGGTAGGGCAAAGAGCATAGGGTAGAATCAAAAGGCCATCCATTATTGGATGGCCTTTTGTCTTTTCGGGCTCGCCACGGGCCGCTAGAGACTCTCTTGCATTTCGTCATCCCGGCCAAGTCCGCCTGCAGTGGACGCGAGCCGGGATCCCGATAGAAGTCGAATAGAATGGAATTTTACTGGATTCCGGATCTCGCCCGCCGTAGGCGGGCTCGTCCGGAATGACGGGTGCGCCGGATTGAGAAGCATTGTCCCAGGGGAGGGGGACCTAATTGCATGCTGCACAGCGATCAAAGAAAGTATTTTTCGCTATGCGCTTGGCGCTATGCGCTCTGCGGGTTTTTCCTAGAAATACAGTTTGAACTCCATGAAGTAGAAGTCAGGGAAGGTGCCGAATTCACTCTGGAGCTGCGGCTGTCCGGTGGAACTGCGTTCAGGGCGGTCACCAAAATTGATGCTGGCTCCAACGAGGACTTCGGTGTTGTCCGATGGCGACCAGGTCAATATGGGTTGAATCTGGCCGGAAGGATCTTCCCATGAGTAGAGCGCAATCAGTTGCCCGGTAATGATGGGTAGAAACTCATAGCTGATAAGAAGACCGCTTAGGTGCTGGCTCATTTGGAGACTGGAGCCGGTCCTGAATCTAACAAAAGACTCGTCCAGGTCATCGGACTCACTGGCACCGTTGTAGAAGTACTCGAGTTCCACGGTAAGCGTGTTGTCAAAACGATGGCCAAAACCTATCACAGCCGTAAAGGCGTCTTTCACCAGATCTCCTTGCAGTGGGGCAGGAAGGGGTTCGCTATCCTGAGCCCAGAAGTAGGAAGCCTCGGCCCGGGCTTCAATGGGCCCGATTTCACCCACCAAACCGGTGCCGAGTTGGTAGCCACCGTAGATTTTGCCACCCTGGAGGGCCAAGTCCCAGCCCTTCAAGGTAGTAAACACCCTGCCAAGCAAGGCTGAACCGTACCAGGATGCATTCAAATTTCCATCATCAATGAACTTTCCAGAGGAGTCTAGTTCCCGGCCGGCAACGGTAACGAGATTAATGCCGGTGAAAGAACCTAATGGAATGTCAACTCGCAATGCATCAACTCCAGCTTTGTAATCACGGTCAAACTGTCTGGGGTCGAAAGGTAAGAATATATCGAGCGGATTCCAAAAGTAGGCTTTACCAAAGGTTATGGCTTGGCGCCCGAAGGTGATGTCAGCCCAGGATAAAGAGCTCTTGGTGTTGAATCGGTCAAGCCACAAACTGGCTACACTGTTATCATCCTCGTGCCAATCCCAGGTGGCGTCCAAAGCTCTATATCGCCTGTCCGCTCCACTCGTCCCAAAAATAGGTGATTCCGCCGTCCCATCTCCGGCTGAGGAGTAGGTGTAGGATTGAATCCCGTGGACTTCATATGAGAGCTGCTCGGTGGGTCTGCCCCCTGCT